>NZ_JAIUJZ010000229.1:0-3949 GCF_020176775.1 Saccharopolyspora sp. 6M | reverse complement strand
CGGTTCGGCGACGAGCAGCAGTGCGAGCGCTGGGCGCGGCCCGCGGGCGGCGGCGGGCTCGTGCTGACCGCCGCTTCCCCCGGGGGGGGCCCCCCCGGGGGGGGCCCCCCCCCCCCCCCCCCCGCCCGGGGGGCCGCGCGGGGGGGGGGGGGCGCCCGCCCGCGCGTTCGGCGGCGAGCGGGCGCGCGGGGCGGATCACACCTCGAACTTGTAGCCCAGACCGCGGACGGTCACCAGGAACTGCGGTTCCGCCGGGTCCGGCTCCAGCTTGGAGCGCAGCCGCTTCACGTGGACGTCGAGCGTCTTGGTGTCCCCGACGTAGTCGGCGCCCCACACCCGGTCGATCAGCTGGCCGCGGGTCAGCACCCGGCCCACGTTGCGCAGCAGGTACTCCAGCAGGTCGAACTCCTTGAGCGGCAGGCTGGTCTCCTCGCCGCCGACGGTCACCACGTGCCGCTCCACGTCCATCCGGACCGGACCGGCCTCCAGCACCTGCGGCTGCAGGTCCTCGGCCTCGCCGCCGCGGCGCAGCACCGCGCGGACCCGGGCGATGAGCTCGCGGGCCGAGTACGGCTTGGTGACGTAGTCGTCGGCGCCGAGCTCCAGCCCGACCACCTTGTCGATCTCGCTGTCCCGCGCCGTCACCATGATCACCGGCACGGCGGAGCGCTGCCGCAGCTGCTTGCACACGTCGGTGCCGCTCATGCCGGGCAGCATCAGGTCCAGCAGCACGATGTCGGCGCCGTTGCGGTCGAACTCCTCGAGCGCCTCCTGCCCGGTCGTCGCGACCGCGGCGGTGAAACCCTCCTTGCGCAGCAGGAACGCCAACGGGTCTGCGAAGGACTCCTCGTCCTCCACGATCAGCACCCTGGTCACCGGACTCCTCCCGTTTCGACGGTTGCGACCCCGTCCGCACTATCGGTCTCGGGGCGGGGGTCCGCCCGGCCCCGTTCGGCCGCGCACGGCCGGGCCTGGCCACCGGACGGCTCGGAGCCGGTGGGCTCCGCGGCCGGTGCCGCGCCCTGCTCCCCGGCGCCCTCCGGGTCGGCCCCGTGCCGGGGGACCCGGAGGGTGAAGGTGGAGCCGGTGCCGAGCCTGCTCCACAGCTTCACCTCGCCGCCGTGGTTGGCGGCGACGTGCTTGACGATGGCCAGCCCGAGCCCGGTGCCCCCGGTGGCCCGGGAGCGCGCCGGGTCCACGCGGAAGAACCGCTCGAACACCCGCTGCTGGTGCTGCGGGTCGATGCCGATGCCGCGGTCGGTCACCGCGATCTCCACGAAGTCGCCGACCATGCGGCGGCTGATGGAGACCGGCGACCCCGGCGGCGAGTAGGCCACCGCGTTGTCGATGAGGTTGCTCAGCGCGGTCACCAGCAGCGTCCGGTCCCCGTCGAGCAGCAGGTCGCTGGGCTCGTCGACGGCGATCTCGATGCCCGCGGACTCGGCGGCGATCCGGGAGCGGCCCAGCGCCTCCTCGACGACGGCGTCGACCTCGACGGTGGTCAGCTCCGGCAGGCGTTCGGCGCCCTGCAACCGGGACAGCGCGATGAGCTCGGAGACGAGGGTTCCCAGCCGGGTCGACTCGTGCAGGATCTTGGTGGAGAACCGGCGCACCTCGTCGGCGTCGTCGGCGGCGTCGATCACCGCCTCGGCCAGCAGCGCGAGCGCCCCGACCGGGGTCTTGAGCTCGTGGGAGACGTTGGCGACGAAGTCCCGGCGGGTCGCTTCCAGCCGCACCGCGTCGGATTCGTCCCCGGCGTCGACGACGGTGAACCCGTCGCCGAGCGGCCGGACCTCGCCGTGCACCGCCGCCGGACCGCGGCCGCGCAGCGAGGTGCGGTTCAGCGGGGACAGGTCCACGGTCACGGGTTCGCCGGTCTCCAGCGCCTGCTCGGCCGCCGCGCGGGCGCGGGCGTCGGCCCGCTTGTCCCGGACGAAGCCGAGCTCGTCGGCGCGCGGGTTGTGCAGCACCACGTCGCCGAACCGGTTGAGCACGACGATGCCGTTGTTGGTGGTGTGCACGAGCCGTTGCAGCAGTTCGGCGACGGTCGGCCCAGCGGGCCTGCGCCGTTCGCGAACCCGCGCCGTCCGGGCGGCCAGGTAGCCGGCCGCCACGCCGATCGCCAGCAGGCCGATGATCAGGGCGGTATAGCCCAATGCGGTCACGTTGGCATCGTAAGCAGGGAGAGCCCGTGCTGGACCAGCCCGCGAGCGCGATCCGTGATGCCCGCGACATGAATCGGGGCGTTCTTCACCCCTGATTCACTCGAAAGTGGAACCCGGTTCAGCTGCGCTGCGTTCCGCCACCGGTTCCGTGAACGGGGAGCGGACGCAACGCGGGCGACACCTTCGTTCAGGTGTCGCCCGGAACAACTGCTCGAGGTGCGAACACGGCTGGTGATCGCCCCGCCACCGAACGCGCGGGGCGATCACCGCCGGAGCTCAGCGGCCCTGGTTCGCGACCGCGGCGGCGGCCGAGGCCGCGGCGTCCGGGTCCAGGTAGGTCCCGCCCGGGTTCGTCGGCCGCAGCTGCTCGTCCAGGTCGTAGCGCAGCGGGATGCCCGTCGGGATGTTCAGCCCCGCGATGTCCGCGTCGGAGATCCCGTCCAGGTGCTTCACCAGCGCGCGCAGCGAGTTGCCGTGCGCGGCCACCAGCACCGTCCGCCCGGCGCGCAGGTCCGGCACGATCGCGCTCTCCCAGTACGGCAGCAGCCGGGTCACCACGTCCTGGAGGCACTCGGTGCGCGGCATCTCGGCGCCGAGATCGGCGTACCGCGCGTCGCCTTCCTGGCTGAACTCGTCGCCCGGGTCGATCTCCGGCGGCGGGGTGTCGTAGGAGCGGCGCCAGAGCATGAACTGCTCCTCGCCGTACTCGTCCAGGGTCTGCTTCTTGTTCTTGCCCTGGAGCGCGCCGTAGTGCCGCTCGTTGAGCCGCCAGTCGCGCCGCACCGGGATCCAGTGCCGGTCGGCGACGTCCAGCGCGATGTTGGCGGTGGTGATGGCGCGGCGCAGCAGCGAGGTGTGCAGCACGTCGGGCAGCACCCCGGTCTCGCGCAGCAGCTCGCCGCCGCGGCGGGCCTCGGTCGTGCCCTTCTCGGAGAGGGGGACGTCGACCCAGCCGGTGAACAGGTTCTCGGCGTTCCAGGTGCTTTCGCCGTGTCGCAGCAGTACCAGAGTCCCGATGGTCATGGGCTCAGGCTATGCCAGGGAGCGGGCGGGCCGTGCCACCGCCGCCGCGCTCGCCCCGGGGACCGCGGTCGCGCGCCATGGTCGCCGAACGGCGCGGCCCCGCATGCCGCCGGAGTCGTCGAGCGACGGGCTCCCGCGCCCCGCCGGGCCGTCGGAGCCCTCCGGTCGCCCGCGCGGCGGGCCGTCGGCCGGGGAACGGGCCGGAGCAGCCCGCGTTGGTCCGAACGGGTTGATCCGCGTTGCTCCGCCCCGGGACGCACCTTCATCGAACGTGAGGTTTTTTCGGTCGAACCGGCCGGATGTCACCCCGAAATCGATCACTCAGAGCAGTGAGCCACCGTATCGAGTGATGATCTTCAGGGGACGGCAGCCGCTGGCAGTGAGCCCGCAGATCGGTTGTGGCCGTCACTCGACGGTTATGGATTCACCGTGCCGTTGTGACACGAAAGTGTCGCCGCTCACATTCGAGGCGGCCATACCGCACTGAATAAGCCGAAGCGTTACCTTCGGTGAGTAAGATCACTCGTATGGAGTAGGAACTCGGACTTGTGGCCAGTGCGTGACTCTGCGAAGTTGGCACTGCTCTCGCTGATCGGCTCCCACGCACTCCCCGATCCCGCGAGAGCGAACAGAAGAGCGTGGCCCGTCTCCCCCGTCGGACCACGCCCCGCCGGGCCCGGGGGGGGGGGGCGCGGGGGGGGGCGCGGGGGGGGGGGGGGGGGACCGGGTGCGGGGGGGGGTGGGGTAGGGGGTCTCGCGGG
>NZ_JAIUJZ010000228.1:2632-9820 GCF_020176775.1 Saccharopolyspora sp. 6M | reverse complement strand
TCGGGGTTGTTGAGCAGGTCGTGCTCTTGGCGTTCGCGGAGTGCTTCGATGGTGAGCCGCAGCTGCTGCTCGGTCTGGTTCATCGGCTGGTTGTAGAGGTCCGTGACCCGGCTGTGCACGCGCAACACGGTCTGGGCGACGCTGAGCTCGTACTCGCGCGGGCTGAGCTCGTAGTCCACGTAGGTGCCGCCGAGCAGAGCTTCGCCGCTGTGTCCGGAGTGGATGCCGATCTCGGCTTCGCCGTGCTCGTTCTGCGGTTTCCCGGTGGAGGTGTCGATGCCGGCGAGGTGCTGGCGCAGCGGCTCGGCGGCGTTCATCTCCTGCAGGCTCTGGTGCCGCAGCGCGAGCACGGTGCCGGAGGTGACGGCCTTGATGGTGTGGGCCCAAGTGCCGTCGGCGCTGAGCAGCGCGGACTCCCCGAAGTACTCGCCGTTGGCGAGGACGCCGAGCACGGTGTCGTCGCCGTACTCGCCGCGGCCGAGCTTGTTCACCTTGCCGTGCGCCAGCAGGAAGACCTGGTCCACGGGCTGCCCGGCCTCGACGAGGACGTCGCCGGGCTCGAAGTTCTGCTGGACGAAGCGGTCGGCGAGCGCGCCGAGCACCGACTCGTCGTCGAAGTCGCGCAGCAGCGGCAGCTCGCGCAGCTCTTGGGGGATGACCCGGACGTCGGAGCCGGTGTTGGTGAAGGTCACCCGCCCGTCGCCCAAGGTGTAGGTGAGCCTGCGGTTGACCCGGTAGGTCCCGCCGGTCGCCTGCACCCACGGGAGCATCCGCAGCAGCCACCGCGAGGTGATGCCCTGCATCTGCGGTGGGGTCTTGGTCGTCGTCGCGAGGTTCCGCGCGGCGGCCGTACCCAGGCTCAGCTGCGGCCGCTCGTTCTCGTCGACACCCGAATCCGCCACGGTCACGACGTACACCACCTAATCTTTCGTTCGAGTTCTGGGGAAAGCGCCGAATGCTCCGGTGGAGCGGGGCGTGCTCGACCGCGGCGGGCTTCGCTGGCCGCCGTGCCGGTGAACGACCCGGCCCGGCCCGGTTCGGGTCGCGGGGTCGCCAATCGGCCGGTTCGAGGGGAACAGGCCGATTCTTCGACTGAGTTCGCTTGTTTTCCGCTGGGTTTCGCGTGAATGGAAAGACGCCGACGTGGAAACCGGGCATCGGCAAATTGCGTGCTCATTTCCTGGCGGAGAAGACGCTAGCACCGCCGGATGGGGCCGTACAGTCACCCGAAGGTGCTAAGAGTGGCTGCTCCGGTGGCGGGCGGGAGCTACATCACCGACCATCACTCGTTTCGCCTATTGTGATCACGGGAAGTAGTTGCGCTTGGAAATAAATCGGTGTTCTCTGGTCGTTCCGCGGACGATCGAACCCGTTTTCCAGCGGGTCCGATTCGCGCCGTGCACGACGTGCTGCTCCGGCCGGGCGAAGTACGGGGGCGGTCGGTGGGAACCGGTTGCGGAGTGCTTGGATCGATGCAGTAGCGTTCGCGATTAACCCGACCTTGTCGAGGCGAATTCGGCATTCCTGAAACAATCCCGAAAGGCGTCGTGCGGTGTTGGGCGGGGAACGGTGTGGCGATCAGAACGGGGTGGTCCCGCGACCGGCGCCGCGCGCGTCCGCGGTGCCGGCTGGGGCAGGAGGAGGTGCGGATGCGGTGGAACCTGCGGCTGGCTGCGGCCAACCGGGGCATATGGAAGGCCAGTGACCTGCAGCGCAGGCTCGCCGAGCGCGGGATGGTGATCTCCGCGGGCAAGATGTCCGCGTTGTGGTCCGGGCAGCCCGGCAGCGTGAAGCTCGCCGACCTGGACGTGCTCTGCGTCGTGCTCGGCTGCGGGGTCGACGAACTGCTCATCCCGCAGCCCGAGCACGTCCGGTTCGGGGACGGGACCGGCGGGACCGGCACGGGCTGAGCCCGCCGAATCGTCGGGGGGCCGGGCGTTCCGCCGCCGGTTCGCCGTTTCGGCGGGGCTGGGTCGATGTGCGCAGCGGATTTCAGAGCGCGCGTTCCGGCAATGCCGGATTGCTTTTTCCCGGTGGATTCGAGTCGTGGCCGGATCCGGAATTTCCACTCGCGGGAGTCCGGTCGGTTCCGTGGTGACTCAGCGTGGACGGTGCCGGGTTCGCGCAGCGGGGTCCGCGGCCGCCTTCCGGGGAAGGTCGAGCGTTCACCGCCAGGGAAAAGTCCCGGATTCGGCACGTCCAAAAAGGACCTGCGGGCCGGTCGCCGAGTTCAGCGGCGGGTTCCGAGCAGCCCGCGGCGGTGGCACCGACGACTTCGGATGCGGAGCGTCAGAATCAGAACCAAGATCCATCCGATCAGGTAGCGAGTGCGAACCGATCGAGCGCAATCCACGTGGAACGTTCCCCGGGTGATCACTCGGCCGCTATCAGTGGGGCCAGCACAGCGATCAGGAGGAGTTCCATGCTGGGGTTCGAAATGCCGTGTTCCCGAAACGCGATCCGACGCAGCGGCGCGGCCGTCCCGCACCCGCGCGTGCCGCGCCGCAGACGAGCCCTGCTCGCGCTGTGCTTCGGGCTGGTGGCCGTGCTGGTGCCCGCCGCACCGGCCCAAGCGGCGCCGCACGCCGACCGGCCCGAACCCTGCACCGGGGTCCACGCCGGCGACGAACGATGGGGGCCTGCGGTGCTGCCCCGGCCGTGGCAGGAGCCCGTCGGACCGCTGCTGGCCGGCTACTCACGCAGCGGGAACCTCCCGCCGGACCGGTTCCTGGCGGAGTACTGGGACTCCACGGCGGAGAGCTGGAAGTACCCGCCGCTGGACGGGTTCGAAGTGCTCCCCGACGGAAGTGCCGACAAGGACGCCGAAGTACTGGAAGTGGGCGAAAAACTGGACCGCTTCGGCTCCGAGTACGGCTCCTTCCTCGCCCCTGCCGGCGACGACTACGCCGAACGTTCGCTGCCGCCGCAGAGCCTGACCACCAGGGAAGCCGACTTCCCCTGCGGCTACCACCGGTACGAGGTGGCGCGGCCGTTCACCGCGTGGGAAGGACCCATCGCCGCCTGGTTCGCCCAGCCCGGTGGTGGCACCCAGATTCTGCTCGACCCCGCGTTCCTCCAGCCGGGCGACGGGCAGCGGCTGAACGTCCGGTGGCTGTTGTCCAACGGCTACCTCAAGCCCGCGGACGATCTACGGTAGGCGGATGGACCGCCGCGAACTGTTCACCCTCCTGCGCGGATCGGGTGTGGCCGAGAGCGAGCTGTGGATCGAGGGCGTGCACGAACCGCGGATGCCGCCCACCGAGTTCCTGTTCCTGCGCAAGGGCACGCAGGGCTGGGACACCGGCGTCGCCGAACGCGGCGAGTGGCACGTGATCGCCACCTCGCCGGATGAGGACACGGCGTGCGCGCGCCTGCTCCGCCTAGCCCAGCCCTAACCGGCACCCGAGTGAACGGACCGTCGTTCCAATAGATCGGGACGAACGGTCCGTTCACTCGAAAAACGCCGTTCGGCCCCGCACGCACCGTCCAGGAGTGAACGGACCGTTCGTCCGGCTAGATGGGACGAACGGTCCGTTCACCAACTGATTCGGTCGATTACCTGCGGCGGCTGTCGGCGTGGCGGTACTCGCGCCCGAGCGGCTGCGCGGCCTCGCTGATCGCCACGCCGTTCGGCCCCGCACGCACCGTCCAGGAGTGAACGGACCGTTCGTCCGGCTAGATGGGACGAACGGTCCGTTCACCAACTGATTCGGTCGATTACCTGCGGCGGCTGTCGGCGTGGTGACCAGCGGACCGATTCAAGCGCGCTCGAGATCCTCTGGAGCGAACGGACCGTTCGTCCAGCCGGATTGGGCGAACGGTCCGCCCACCTTCCTCGCGGCAGCAGAACGCCGCGCGTGCTGTAACCGACGCGCGGTGGGCCGAAAGGCAGCATGAGTGGTGCGTAGGTCGGCGCGGGGGAGCCGGTGGCGGGGAGACGTGACGCCGTGCGCGAAGCACGGGATCCGTTCAGGGCGCGGGTGGTTCAGCGGCGTTCGGTCGTGTGGGGAACGGCTGTCACTCGTGGACGGGGACGTTGTCGAGCAACCTGGTACGAGCGTCGGAGCTCATCCAGCACCGCGGCCGGGTTCGATCGGATGTGCTTCGGGAGCGTGTGCACGACGACGACACCTGCGGCGGTCATGAGCGTGTGCCGTCGCACCGTGTTCTCGTAGCCGGCCGGCCGTAGGTGGAAGTTGAGGGAATCGATCTGCCAGGCGAGCCCGACCTCGTCGATCCAGCCATCGGGTACGCCCAACAGCTTCCCGTCGGGGCCGAGCAACCGGACGTTCCACTGCATCCGCGGCAAACCGGCTTTCCGCGCCAGCCGGTACGCCCACCCTTCGGCCGCGGAATGGACGTTGGCACCCAGCTCTTCGAGTACGACGCGGCAGCGGGCGACCCCTCGTCGAGACCCGGCCTTAGCTTCCTTGGCGAGAGCTTCCGCCGTGACCATGCCGCGTTGCACGGCCTCGGCGAGCAGTGCTCGCACCTGGTCCAGCGTCGGCAGTCGACGCGCCGCGTCGAGCAGCGCACGGACGAGAGGCGCAACCCGGAAGCCGCCTTGAGATGCGGGCCGCGGCAAGCGGGTGGTCCGCTCGATCTCGACGAACTCCTTGCTGGCGCGCTTTCGAGCTTCCGGGATGAGCATGTGCACTTCTTCCGTGCCGGGGAACTGCGTCATCCCGTGCAACCGGCAAGCGGCGATTCCGGTGATCATCGCGCCGGTGCCCGCGTACTGGAGTGCGGCGTCCAGGCGCTGCTCGCGAGTGGGGGTGCCTGACGACAGCATGATGACCCCGGGGAGCAGCCGCTTCCACGGGCCGCCGATCGAGGCCCGGTGGTAGACGGTCTGCCTTGGTACGCCGAGTTCGTCGAGAGCGCGCGCTGTGATGACGCCGTAGGTGGCCGCGGTGGCCACCCCGTCCCAGTCAGCGATCGTTCTCCTCGGCATGACTCCACGATGACTACTCAGCTCACCTCGGCGCCACATCGATTTCGAGATCTGTGGATGAATCGCCGACCTGTGGACAACTTCCCGATTCCTGGTGGAGTGGAAGGGCGGGTTTTTGGGGAATGTGTGGGGCGACACACCAAGAACACCGGGGGGGGTGGGGGGGGGGGGGGCGCCCCGCCCCCCCCCCCGCCGCCCCGCCCCCGCCCCCGGCGCCCCCCCCCCCCGGCCCCCCCGGCCCCCCCCCCGCCCCCCCCCCCCCCCGCCCCCCCCCGGCCCCCCCCCCCCGGGAGGGCTGCGTGCGGGGGCGTCGCGACCTCCGCCTACCGCTCCGACCGAACCCACCCGGGCGTACTGTGACCCGCGGAAGGGGTGGGGGATGCGAACGACGACATCACACCGGAAATCGGCGGTGGTCGTGGCGCTGGCGGCGCTGGCGTTGACCGGGTGCGCCGGCTACCAGACCGACCCCGGCGTGCAGCGCCACGTGCCGAGCGTGTCCCGGCAGGACATCATCACCAAGATCGGCTTCGTCACGCAGGACCAGTGCTACACGCGTGCTGCTCAGCACGGCACCGAGCGCTGCGAACGCTATCTGGCGCAGGTGCGCAACATCGCGCTCAGCGCCACCGACTCCACCGAGAACCCGCCGCAGATCACCGACCCGGCGCGCACGCTGGAGCAGCGGGTGACCGAGCTGTCCGGACGCGGGTGCTTCCCGCCGCAGCCCGGTACCGAGCAGGAATGCACCCGCCTCCTCATCGCCGCGGACGGGGCGTTGGACGACCTCCACGCCGCGCTCGTCGCAGCCCCGCCAGGGTGAGTGGAGATCACTCTCCGTCGAGGAAACCTCTGGCATAGCGCACAAATCGGTGCTTTCCGCGACCGCTTCACCGCACGCTCAGCCGCGGGTTGATACTGCGGTGGTGACGAGTTCGGTACGAGTGGGAGTCGACATCCGCCCGTTCCGCGCCTGGGTACTCGCGCCCGAGCGGCTGCGCGGCCTCGCTGATCGCCACGCCACTCCGTGGGACCGCGTGGACGTCGAGAACTCGGTGCGGTTGCTGGACGAGTGGAAGCGCCTCGAGGTGCTCGCCCGCGAAGAACGTCCCGCCATGTACGTCTACGAGCAGACCGGTCCGCTTGGCGTGCAACGCGGCGTGATCTCCGCGGTGCACCTGGACAGCCGGCTGCTTCCGCACGAAGACGTCGCACCTGCGCACACCGACGCCATGGTCGAGCTGATGCGCGCCGGACGGATGAGCATGCCGCCGATTCTGCTCGGCTACGGCGGTACCGACCGCACCGCCGCGCAGCTCGACACCGCCGTCCGGCAGCGGCCGCTGACCGAGCTGCGCACTCCGGACGGCCAGCAGCACCGGGTGTGGCGGCTCACCGAACGCTCCACCTGCGGGGAGATCATCGATGCGCTGCACGAGCGGGCCGCGTTGATCGCCGATGGGCACCACCGCCACGTGGCCGCCCGCCGGTTCCGGCGTGAGGTGCACGCCGCCGGGTACGGGCGCGGGCCGTGGGACTACATCCCCGCGTTGCTCGTCGACACCAAGCGCAGCCCGATGCGGTTGCGTCCGGTGCACCGGGTGCTGCCGCACGTCGATCCGTGGAAGGCGCTCGCCGCCGCGCAGCAGTGGTTCCAGATCACCGCGTTGGCCGGGCCGCTGGAGGAGTGGCTCGACGTACTGCGGGCCCGCTCCTACCACGGGGCCGCGTTCATCGTCGCGACGCCGGACCGCGCCTTCTTGCTGGACCGGCCCAACGTCGAGTTCCTGCAGGGACCGTGCGAGCGGTTCCCGGAGTCGTTGCGGTCGATGCACATCTCGGTGCTGCAGGCGTTCCTCGATGTGGTGGCCGAGTCACCAGTGCTGTATGAGCCGAGCGCGCCGCGGGCGTTGCACGCGGTGCGCGAACTCGGCGGCATCGCGGCGATCGCGTTCCCGCCGAGCCACTTGGACCTGTCGGCTGCCGCGGCGACCGGGGTTCGCCTGCCGGTGAAGTCCACGGCGTTCGGCCCGGACCCGCATCCTGCGCTGGTGCTCCGGGCGTTGCCGAGCCCGCGGCGCCCCTGAGGTCCGCTTCGGCCTGGCGGAGGCGCGGCGCCACGCGGTTGAGCGAGTGAACGGGGCCGGGGGGGCCACTTAAAGCGGCGCGCGCGGCGGGGGGGGGCGGGGGGCGGGGGGGGGGGGGGGGCGGGGGGCCCCCCCCCCCCGCCCCCG
>NZ_JAIUJZ010000228.1:0-2624 GCF_020176775.1 Saccharopolyspora sp. 6M | reverse complement strand
CCCCGCCGGGGCGCGCCCCCGGGGCCGGGGGGGGCGGGGGGGGGGGCGCCCCCCGGGCGTTGCGGGTGCCCTCGCGCGAGGCCCACAATTGCCCCCCCCCCCCCCCCCCGTTCACTCGGAGTCCTCGTCGGTCGCGGTTCGCCGTTCCGCAAGACCGCGGCGACCCCGTGCAGTCCCGAGCCAGCTGGAGTGAACGGACCCTTCGCCCAACTAGATGGGACTAACGGTCCGTTCACTCCGATGGCGGGTGGGTGGTGGGGTGGAAGCGGCGCAGCCGCAAGCTGTTCGCCACCACGAACGCCGAGGAGAAGGCCATCGCAGCCCCGGCGATCATCGGGTTGAGCAGGCCCGCAGCGGCGAGCGGGATGGCGGCGACGTTGTAGGCGAACGCCCAGAACAGGTTGCCCTTGATGGTGCGCAACGTGGCGCGGGACAACCGGATGGCGTCGACGGCGGCGCGCAGGTCGCCCCGGACGAGGGTGAGGTCGGAGGCCTCGATGGCCACGTCGGTGCCGGTGCCCATGGCGAGCCCCAGGTCGGCTTGGGCGAGCGCGGCGGCGTCGTTGATGCCGTCGCCGACCATCGCCACGGCCCGCCCTTCGCCTTGCAGGCGGCTGACGACGGCGGCCTTGTCCTGCGGCAGGACTTCGGCGATGACCTCGTCGATGCCGACTTCGGTGGCGACGGTCCTGGCCACGGCCTCGTTGTCGCCGGTCAGGAGCACGGGCCGCAACCCGAGGTCGCGGAGCCCGCGCACGGCTTCAGCGGAGGAGGGTTTCACGGTGTCGGCGACGTCGAGCACGGCTCGCGCGGCGCCGTCCCAGGCGAGGACGACGGCGGTGCGCCCGGCGTTCTCCGCGGCGGTCTTGGCGTCGCGCAGCACGGCGGGCAGCTCGCCGTCGAAGAGGCGCCCGATGCTGACCTGGTGCCCGTCGACGGTGGCCCGCACGCCGAGGCCTTCGACGTTGCCGAAGTCGGTGGCGGCGGGCAGTTCGCCGACGCGGTCGGCGGCGCCGCGGGCGATGGCGCGGGCGATGGGGTGCTCGGAGCCGTGTTCGGCGGCGCCCGCGAGCCGCAGCACCTGCTGCTCGTCGGTGCCGTCGGCGAGGTGCACGGCGGACAGCGACATCTGCCCGGTGGTGACGGTGCCGGTCTTGTCGAGCACGACGGTGTCGATGCGCCGCGTCGATTCGAGCACTTCGGGGCCCTTGATGAGCACCCCGAGCTGGGCACCGCGGCCCGTGCCGACTAGCAGCGCCGTCGGGGTGGCGAGTCCGAGCGCGCAGGGGCAGGCGATGATGAGCACGGCGACGGCGGCGGTGAACGCGGCGTCGGCGCCGCCACCGGCGAGCAGCCATCCGCCGAGGGTGGCGAGCGCGAGGCCGATGACGATCGGCACGAACACCGCGGAGATCCGGTCGGCGAGCCGCTGCACGGCGGCCTTGCCGGTCTGGGCTTGTTCGACGAGCCGCGCCATCTGCGCGAGCTGGGTGTCCGTCCCCACGCGGGTGGCGCGCACCACGAGCCGTCCACCGGAGTTGACCGTGGCGCCGACGACCCCGTCCCCGGGCCCCACTTCGACGGGCACGGATTCGCCGGTGAGCATGGAGCTGTCGATGGCGGAGCCGCCTTCGTCGACGGTCCCGTCGGTGGCGATCTTCTCGCCGGGCCGCACCACGAACAGGTCGCCGACGGCGAGGTCGTCGACGGGGATGCGGTGCTCCCGCCCGTCGCGCAGCACGGCGACGTCCTTCGCGCCGAGTTCCAGGAGGGCGCGCAGCGCTGCTCCGGTGCGCCGCTTGGAGCGCGCTTCGAAGTAGCGCCCGGCGAGGAGGAACGTGGTGACTCCGGCCGCGACCTCCAGGTAGATGGATCCGGCGCCGCTGCCGCCGGGGCTGGTGCCGAATTCGAACCCGTGGGTCATGCCGGGCATCCCGGCGGTGCCGAGCACGAGCGCGTACAGCGACCAGAGGAACGCGGCGAGCGTGCCGAGGGACACGAGGGTGTCCATGGTGGCGGCGCCGTGGCGCAGGTTGGTCCAGGCCGCCCGGTGGAACGGGGCGCCGCCGAGGACGACGACGGGCGCGGCGAGCACCAGCGACACCCACTGCCAGTAGGTGAACTGGAACGCGGGCACCATCGCGAGCACGATCACCGGCACCGCCAGCACGGCGGAGGTGATCAGCCGGTCGCGCAGGTCGGTGGTCTCGGCGGCGTCGCCGGTCTCGTCCGGTTCGGGGACGGAGGCGGTGTACCCGGCGGCTTCGACCTGGTCGATGAGCCGCTGCCGGTCGAGTTCGGCGGGGTAGGTGACGGCGGCCTTCTCGGTGGCGTAGTTGACGGTGGCGGTGACGCCGTCGAGCTTGCGCAGCTTGCGCTCCACCCGGTTCGCGCAGGAGGCGCAGGTCATGCCTCCGATGATCAGCTCGACGTGCCGTCCGGTGCCGGCCGGCGTTGCAGTGCTCATCGTGCGGTCTCCTGTTCGCCCGGAGGTGCGGGAGCGGGGGGGGGGGGGGGGGCGGCGCCCCCCCCCCCGCGGCGCCCCCAACACCCAGAAAAGAACCGACCACAACACCGCCCCCGCCACCCCCAGAGAGCGACAGGGGGGGGCAGCGGGGAGGAAT
>NZ_JAIUJZ010000227.1:0-6774 GCF_020176775.1 Saccharopolyspora sp. 6M | reverse complement strand
GGGGGGGCCCGGGCCCCGGGGGGGCCCCCCCCCCCGCCGGGGGGGGGGGGGGGGGGGGGGCGGGCGCCCCCCCCCCCCCGCCGCGGTGGTCACGCCGTCACCAGCTGATAGCCGGCCTCCTCGACCGCGCCGCGGACCGCGCTGTCGGACAGCGGTTCGGCGCTGGTCACGGTCACCGATCCGGTGGCGAGGTCGACGGCGACGTCGGAGACGCCGGCGATCTCGCTGATCTCCTCGGTCACCGAGCTCACGCAGTGGCCGCAGGTCATCCCGGTGACGGTGTAGGTCGACTGGCTCATGTACGTCCCCTTCTCGTGGTTCGTGGTGCTGCCGGTGGTCAGGACCGGACCAGCCGGGCGATCGCCGCGGCGGCCTCGGCGACCTTGGCGTCGGCGGCCGCACCGCCTTCGGTGAGCGCTTCGGCGACGCAGTGCTTGAGGTGCTCGTCGAGCAGTCCCAGCGCGACCGATTGCAGCGCTTTGGTGGTGGCGCTGATCTGGGTGAGCACATCGATGCAGTACTTGTCGTCCTCGATCATCTTGGCGAGGCCGCGGACCTGTCCCTCGATTCGGCGCAGCCGTTTGGCGTACTCGTCCTTGTCCTGGGTGTACCCGTGCATCGACGTCCTCCCCGCTCCGGTGCGCACCGTTCCTCCGCCGTGCCAGGTATACCCCTGGGGGGTATGCGTGTCAATCGTGGACGGTCACTCGGACGGGGGTAGGCGCTGTGCGGTGCCGGGATGGTGGCGCGCTCGGCCCGGCGCCGTCCATTCGCAAGATCGAATTCACGCCGGGCCTCCCTGGGAGGGTCCGTCCGGCGTAGGTTCCGGTGGCCCCGTCGGCCGTTCGCCCCGCAGGGGCGGGAGGAGCGCTCGTGCACCGGACGACCCGCATCACCGTGGCCCTGCTGTTCGCGGCCTGGACCGTGGACTACGTGGATCGGCTCCTCATCAACGTGGCGCTGCCGTCGATCGGCGAGGAGTTCGGCCTCGGGCACGGGGAGCGCGGGCTGGTGGTGTCGGCGTTCTTCCTGACCTACGCCCTGGTGCAGATCCCGGGCGGGCTGCTCGCGGACCGCTTCGGCGGGGTGCGGGTGGCGGCGATCGCGCTGCTGCTGTGGTCGGTGTGCACCGGGTTGACCGCGCTGGCCTGGTCGTTCGCCTCGCTGGTGGTGCTGCGGCTGTGCTTCGGCGCCGCGCAGGGGCTGTTCCCCGGGGCGTCGGTCAGCGCGTTGAGCGCGCGCAGCACCCCGCAGCAGCGGCTCACCGCGAACGGGTGGACGCAGAGCTCGAACGCGGTGGGGGCGCTGCTGGCCGCCGTGGTGGGCGCGGTGCTGCTGTCGCTGTGGGACTGGCGGGTCGGGTTCCTGGTGGTGGCCGTGCTGGGGCTGCTGGTGTTCGCCGCGGTGCTGCGGTGGATGCCGGAGCCGATGGCCCCGGAGCTCACCGGGTCCGCGCGCGCCGGCGGTGGCACCGCGCGGTTGCTGCGCTCCCCGGTGCTGTGGGGGTTCGCGGTGATGTTCTTCGCCTACGACGTGGTGAGCTGGGGCATCGGCACCTGGACGACCTCGTACCTGGTGGAGGCGCGCGGCCTGGCGATCGGCGAGGCGAGCCTGGCGCTGATCGGCCCGACGCTGCTGGGAGCGGCCGGGACGGTGCTGGGCGGGCGATTGTCGGACCGCCTCGGCGGACGGCCGCGGCTGCTGGTGGTGCCGAGCATGCTGGTGGTGGGGCTGCTGCTGCCCCTGCTGCCGCGGATGCCGTCGGTGCCGCTGTTCGTGGCGTGCGTGACCGTGCTCGGCGGGGTGGCGGGGCTGGCGTACCTGCCGTGCTTCTCGGTGCCGCTGCGCAGCCTGCCCGCCGGGCTCACCGGCGTCGCCGGGGGAGTGATCATGTTCGGCGGGCAGCTGGCCGGGGTGCTCAGCCCCGGCGTGTTCGGCTACGTCGTGGAGCACGGCGGCTACTCCGCCGCGTTCACCGCGCTGCTGGTGGGGCCGGCGCTGGCGATCGCGGTGGTGCTGGTGGTGCCGCAGACCACCGAGCGGTTCCGGGCCCGGTTCGAGCCGGAGCCGGAGCTCGCTACCGCTCGCTGACGTCTTCCAGGGGTCGCCCGGTCGAGCGCGGTCCGAACAGGCCGATGTCCACGCCGACCCCGATCATCGCGGCGGCGACCACCGCGAACAGCACCCCGGCGCCCTGCGCGTGCAGCAGCGGCACCAGCACGAACGGCATCGCACCGGTGGTCAGCCGGGACAGCGAGTACGTCCACGACGCGGCGGTCGCGCGGATGTGCGTCGGGAAGATCTCCGCCTGGTAGATGTGGAACGCGTTCGAGAACACGTTGCTCACCGCGGTGTAGAGGAACCCGAACGCCACGATCGGCACCGTCGAGGCGGACAACCCGAACGCCAGCCCCAGCACCATCATGCCCAGCGCGGAGGCGATCACCAGGTGCTTGCGCTCCATCCGCTCCACGAACGGCAGCGACAGCGCCGCACCCGCCGGGTAGCCGAGGTAGGTGACCGCGCTGAACAGCAGCGTGTCGGTGATCTCGTAACCCTTCGCGGCGAGCACCAGCGGCACCATCGTGCCGAACCCGTAGTAGCCGACGGTCTGCAGCACCTGGAACGCGGCCATCATCGCGGTGCGCTTCCCGTACGGGGCGGCGACGAGGTCGCGGAGTCCACCGGCCGGGCGGGGCGCGGTGCGCGCGGGTTCGGGCTCGGGCAGTGCGGCTCCGGTGGCGCGGGCCTGCGCTTCGAACTCGTCGACGAGGGCTTCGGCCTCGGCCTGCCTGCCGGTGGCGGCCAGCCAGCGCGGTGACTCGGGGAGCCCGCGCCGCAGCAGGAACACGACGACGGCGCCGAGCGCGCCGAGCGCGAACATCCAACGCCAGCCCGCGATGCCCAGTGGTGCGGCGGGGACGAGCCAGTGCGCGAGGAATCCGGCGGCGGGCACGCCGAGGAACGCCACGGTGTAGGCCCAGGCGATGTACCGGCCGCGGCGCTTCGCGGGTAGCAGGTCGCTGAGGTAGGCGTCCGCCAGCGGTGGTTCGGCGCCGATGCCGACGCCGGCGACGAACCGGGTGGCGGCCAGCATCCACGGCCCGGTGCTGAACGCGCCGAGCAGTGAGAACAGCGAGTACACGGCGAGGCTGAGCAAGAACGCGCGGCGGCGCCCGATGCGGTCGGCGAGCCTGCCGAGCAGCAGCGTGCCGACGAACATGCCGAGGAACGTGGAGGCCAGCACGAGCGGCAGTTCGGCCGTGCTGAGCTGGAACTCCTGCACGAGGGCGGTGCTGAGCACCGGCGTCAGGAAGATCTCGTACATGTCGAAGAAGAGCCCCAGCCCGACGGCGGTGGTGGCCTTCCGATGCGTGCCGATCAGCGGGAGGCGATCCATCCGCCCCGCGATCGAGGGTCCTCCGGTGGTGGAACTCGACACCGCCCGCTCCTTCGCAGCCGATCGGGCACCGACGGTCCTGGACGATACGACGGCTCGGCCGCCGGTTGATCGCCCGTGCGGCGGTCCGCGGCCTCGGGCGGCCGAACAGCGCTGTTCACCTGCACCTTTGACTTTTGTACCCGTAAGTACAATGATTGTACTGCGAGGTACAAAACACGAGGAGGCACAGATGACGACCCACCAGGTCGGCAAGGTCCAGATGTCCGAAGAAGGCGTCGCCCCCGCCGACGCCCGCCCGGAGTTCACCTTCGACGAGGCCAAGGCCGACCTCCGCCGCAGGCAGAGCCCCCAGGCCGACAAGTACAAGAACGCGAAGTTCCTCTCCGCCACCGTCCCCATCGACCGCGACGCCGCGAACCACGTGCTGCCCGCCGGGGTCAAGATGGACGAGAGCAGCACCGCCACCCTGTTCGTCGTCGACTACCCGTGGACGAACTTCAACAGCACCTACCACGAAGCCGCGCTGTTCCTGAACGTCAAGCACGGCCCGTTCCGCGCCGCCCACTGCCCGTGGATCGTCGTCGACGACGACACCGCGCTCATCGGCGGTCGCGACACCCTCGGCTTCCCCAAGAAGATGGCCGAGATCGACTGGGCCGAGCACGACGACCGCGTCGAAGCCGTCGTGCGCCGCCGCGGCGTCGACCTCATCCGCATCACCGGCCGCTTCGGCGACGAGGTCGACTCGGTGCCGCCGATCTTCAACCAGCCGTTCCGCAACGTCATCGGCACCGTCGGGCTCTCCGTCCCCCGGCTCGTCACCTTCAGCACCGTCGATCACCCGCTGGAGCAGCGCGCCGCCGACGTCGACCTCACCATCGGCGGCTCCTACACCGACCCGCTCGACACCCTCATCTCCGGCCCGCCGCTGAACGCGCACTACCGCCGCGTCAACATGAGGGTCGGCAAGCTGCCGCTGCCGGTGGGACTGGTCTCGCCGACCTTCCTGCTGCGCATGCACCCGATGCGCGACAGCTGAGACGAACCGGGGAGGACGCGGCCATGACCGGCGCCAAGGGGGGACGCGCGCAGCACCTGCCGCTCGCCGTCCGCAAGGAACTCGTGCTCGACGCCGCGCTGCGCGTGACCGCGCGCGAGGGGGACGCCGTGTCCATGGACGCCGTCGCCGCCGAAGCCGGAGTCGCCAAGACCGTGCTCTACCGGTGCTGGAACAACCGCGACACCATGCTGCACGCCCTCGACGAGCGGGAAAGCCGCCGGTTCACCGAACAGCTCGCCACCGCACTCGACGCCGCCCGCGCCGAGCCGGACCCGGCGAACGCGCTGCGCGACGTGCTCATCGCCTACTACACCGCCGTCCGCGACGCGCCGGAGAGCTACCGGCTGCTGTACGGGACCCAGGTGCGGGCCGACCGGGCGCGCGCCGTGCAGGGCTCCCGGGCGCGGGCCGTCGAACGGCTCACCCCGGTGCTGCGCGACTGGCTCGGCGACACCGCGCCCGAGGCCGACCGCCGCGCCGGTGTGCTGGCGGCGCTCGCCGTCGGCGCCGCCGAATCCGGTGCCCGGCTGCTGCTCGACGCCGACGCCGACTGGACGCCCGCGGAGCTCGCCGACTCGGTGAGCACCTTGTTCTCCGGCGGGGTGCCCGGATTCCGGGGGTGAGCGCGCGGGTCGGATCGGCTCGGTCGCTTCGCTGATCGGGCGGTGAGCTCGGCGGGTGCGCGTGTCGCTGCTTCCGCTGCCGGGCGTCGTGGTGCTGGTGGTCCGGGGGTGCGTGCTCGCCGCTCGCGGTGGCTGCACTTGCCGGTCGTTCGTGCCGTCGAGCGGTTGGCTGCCGACCGTCCGCGCCGTTGAGCTACGCCGATCGTTCGTGCCGTCGAGCAGCGGTGCTCGTCGCCGATCGCCTGCGCCGCAGTCCGTTTCCGGCCGACTCCACCGATCGACCGACTCCACCAATCGACCGACCCACCGTCGACCGACCCGCCGTCGACTGATCCACCGACCCGTTCGTGCTCCGCCGCCCGTCGTGCCCGTCGTGCCGGGCGAGCCGGTGCGCGACCGCCTCCTGCGCCCCGAAGCCGGGGCACACCGAGAAAGGGCACTCCCATGCCAGCTGTCCTCGACCGACCGGTTCCCGCCACCATGCGCGCGGTCCGGTTCGACGCCGCCACCGGTGAGCTCGCCGTCCGCGACGTGCCCGTCCCCCAGCCCGGGCCCGGTGAAGTGCTCGTGCGCGTCGCCGCCTGCGGTATCTGCCAATCCGACCTCAGCCAGCTCGACGGGCACATCCGGCCGCGGCTCCCCGAGATCACGCCCGGGCACGAGGCCGCCGGGGTCGTCGCCGCGCTCGGCGCGGGCGTGCGCAACCGGCAGCTCGGCGACCGGGTCGTCATCGCCGCGGGCAAGGACTGCGGTGAATGCCCCGAGTGCCTCCTCGGTGGTGGCACCGACCGGTGCGAAGACCTGCAAGTGCTGGCGTTCCACTACGACGGCGCGTGGGCCGAATACGTGCTGACCTCGGCGGTGTCGCTCGTCGACGTCCCCGAATCGGTGCCGCTGGAACACGCCGCCGTGCTCGCCGACGCCGTGTCCACCCCGTACGGCGCCCTCGACACCGCGCAGCTGCGGCCCGCCGAATCCGTCGGCGTCTGGGGACTCGGCGGCATCGGCACCCACCTCGTGCAGCTCGCCCGGATCTGCGGGGCCTCGCCGATCATCGCACTCGACCCGCTGGAATCCGCCCGCGAACGCGCCATCGGGCTCGGCGCCGACTTCGCCCTCGACCCGGGGGACCCGGACGTCGCGGCGCGGATCGCGGAGATCACCGGCGGACGCGGGCTGCGTGCCGCCTTCGACTGCGTCGGGCGCAGCGCCACCTTCACCCAAGCCGACGCCGCGCTCGGGCACCGCGGCAGGCTCGTGCTCGTCGGCATCTCACCCGACCGGCTCGCCGTCGGACCGGAGATCCACTTCGTCCGCAACCGGCACACCGTCATCGGCCACACCGGTTATCGGATGCGCCACCTCGAAGACCTGGTGGAGCTGACCGACCGCGGCAGGCTCGACGTGTCCGGCTCGGTCAGCGCCGTGCTCCCGCTGGACGAAGTCGCCGAGGGGATCCGGCGGCTGCGGGAGCACGAGGGGGACCCGATCAGGATCCTGCTCCGCCCGTGATGTGGGTGAACGGACCGTTCGTCCAAGCGGATGGGACGAACGGTCCGTTCACCCGCTCTTCCCGCGGTGGCGGCCGGCGGCGCGGAGGGTCGCGGCACCGCGATCGTCGCTCCGCCTCGGACGTGAGTGAACGGACCGTTCGACCAACTAGATCGGACAGACGGTCCGTTCACTCA
>NZ_JAIUJZ010000226.1:2605-16721 GCF_020176775.1 Saccharopolyspora sp. 6M | reverse complement strand
CCCCCCGCGCCCCCCCCGGGGGGGGGGCCCCCGGCGGGGGGGGGCCCCCCCCCCCCCCCCCCCCCGGGGCCCCCCCCCCCCCCCGGTCCGGGGCGGGGGCCTTTCGCATTGCAGGGGGCGGAAACCCGAGGCGGACCGCCGCCTTTTCCCGTCCGCGGCGAAGCCGATGAGCGGCGACCACGCACGCAACGGGACCACCCGCGGGTTCTCAGCGGGCCCCTCGCGAGGACGGCCTGTGGCGGAGAGCCACCTGCGCGCACGAGCCCGCAGCGAGGGGGCCGCTGAGATACCGCCACCCGCCCCGGAAAGCAGGACGAGCGACCACCGAGGATCACCGGTTCCCGGCGGTCCATTCGGCCCAGGGGACCTGCCAGTCGCCGAAGCCGTCCCAGGACCGCAGATTCGGCCCGCCGGAGTTCGTGATCTCCACGACGTCGCCCTTCTTGAGCAGGTCGTAGACCCACTTGGCGTTGGCGTCGCTCATGTTGATGCAGCCGTGGCTGACGTTGCTGCTGCCCTGCTGGGCGACCGACCACGGGGCCGCGTGCAGGAACTCACCGCCGTTGGAGATGCGCACCGCCCACTTCACCTCGGTGCGGTAGCCGCCGTCGTCGACGTCCAGGCCGTAGCTCGACGAGTCCATGATCTTCGTGGCGTGGTGCTCGGTGACCACGTGCACGCCGTTGTTCGACGGCCACGCCGGCTTGCCGAGCGACACCGGCATGGTGCGCCGGGTAGCCCCGTTGACCTCGACGGACATGGTGTGGCTGGAGCCGTCGGCGCGGAGCACGACGGCGTCGCCGATGGTGATGGTGGCGTTGCGGCTCTCCTCGCCCCAGGAGCCGTTGCCGAGGTCCTTGCCGTAGACGTCCGCGTTGATCGTGATCTTCGTGCCGGGCTTCCAGTACTCCTGGGGGCGCCAGTGCACCTCGCGGTCGTCGAACCAGTAGAAGGCGCCTTCCACGGCCGGTTCCGTCTGGATGCGGATGGCTTCTTCGGCCTTGGCCTTGTCCGGGGCGGGCGCGTTCTCGGAGAAGTAGAACGCGAGCGGCTGGCCGACGCCGACGGTCTCCCCGTCGAGCGGGTTCATCGACACGTAGGTCTGGTTCTCGGGATCGACGGTGCTGAACGTGGATTCCTGGACGACCGGGGCGCCTGCCGCGCCCTGCAGGGTGAGCTTCGCCGTGTAGGTCTTGCCGTAGCCGAGCGGCTCGGAGGCGGACCAGCTCGCGCCGTCCGGTGCGACGGTGTTCGCCACCGGCTTGCCGTCCTGGTTCACCAGTTCGGCGGCGGTGATCCGGCCGTCGACGGCGGTGGCCGTGACGGGCGCGGTCGGCGAGATCCGCTGGGCGCCGTTCGCCGGATCGAACCTGGCCGACGCGGGCGGCGGTGGCGGCGGGGCCGGGCTGCTCGCCCCGCCACCCGTGCACGACGCGAGGAGCATCCCCACCAACGCCACGACCACGGCCGGCACCGCACGAGACGACGCCCCCAGAACTCTCCCGACAGAGTTAAGACACAGCTTCATGCGTGACTGTCCGTTCGATCCGATCCCCACATCCGCCTGAGAACAGTGTGCATCAGCCCCCCGACCGTGTGGCCGACGACCAGCCCTGCACGAAGAGTCAACCGCGGATCTTCACCCGGGAGACGGACGACGACCCTCCTCGGTTGCTCGTCCAGCCACATCGGACCCCGCCGACCGGCTGAAACGCCACCGCGCACCCCGAACGGCACCCCCCGATTCACCCCCCGGAACGGGGTGCTAAAGTTTCTTTCGTCGCCAGGGAGACGGCAAGAACGAAAACCTGGTGAACACCAAGCGCCAATAGCTCAACTGGCAGAGCAGCTGACTCTTAATCAGCGGGTTCGGGGTTCGAGTCCCTGTTGGCGCACAGAAACCCCAGGTCACACGGCCTGGGGTTTTTCTTTTGCCCATCAAGCCGGCGGGAATCCCGCGCCTTTCCGCGATCGCGTCCAGCAGGGCGGAAGAATCCGGGGCCGGAGATCCGGCATCGGGGGGTCCCGTCCCCCGCGGGGAACGGGACCGGCCTCGTCGGTACTCCGCGGGTACGCGCCGCGCACCCGGGAACCGCCGCCGATCAGCGGACCGAGCCGACCATCTGCCCGTCCGGAGCGCACTCGGCGCCGCCGACGTCCGGCCGCGACACGACCTCGTCCAAGTGCTTGCTGCAGTTCTCGAACGTCCCGTACTCCCCGAGGACCTCGTTGTGCCAGGCGAGCGCGGTACCCGCGCCCATCAGGGAGGCACCGGCGCCGGTGGCGCAGAGGACCATCGCAGCCATGCTCTTGCGGAACCGCATCAACAACACCTTCTCCACGAGGATCACGTGCGAGCGGCGCTCTGCCGCTCTGCCGCCCGCGACCCTAGGAACCACCCGCGGCCGGTCTCGGGGCTCGTTCGGCCGGACGGGGGATCCCCTCACGGGAGCGCCGCCCCGGAGCTCGCGGTTCAGGGGATGAGCAGGACCCGGCCGAAGGCGCCGCGGCCCTCGATGTGGCGGTGCGCCTCGGCCGCTTCGGCGAGCGGGAACTCGCGGTCGACGACCACGGTCAGCTCGCCCGCGGCGACCCGGGCGATGAGGCGTTCGATCAGCGCGCGGGTGCGGGCGGGGTCGTGCGCCATCTCGCCGCCGAAGTAGACGCCGTTGAGCGAGGCGCTCTTGAACATCAGCGGATCCAGCCGCGGCGGGTTCGGCTCCCGCCCGGCCTGGCCGACCCAGCTGATCCGGCCCCGGTAGGCCAGCGCGGCCACGCTGCTCTCCAAGGTGCGGCCGCCGACCGGATCCACCACCAGGTCGACGCCGCGGCCATCGGTGAGCTCGGCGACCCGGGCTGCGACGTCCTCCTCCCGGTAGTTGATCGCGTGGTGCAGGCCGTGCTCGCCGAGCCGCGCCAGCTTCTCCGCGCTGGAGGCGGTGCCGAGCACCGTGGCGCCCGCCGCCGCGGCCAGCTGCACCGCGGCCAGGCCGACACCACCCGCCGCGGCCTGCACCAGCACCACCTCGCCCGCGCGCAACCGGCCGAACTCGAACAGGCAGTCGTCGGCGGTGCCGAACTCGACGGGGATGCCCGCGGCCAGCCGCGGATCCAGGTCGTCCGGGACCCGGTAGGCGTTGCGCTCCGGCACCGCGGCCAGCTCGGCGTGCGAACCGTGCGGCATGAACGCCACCGCCCGCTGCCCCTCGCGCAGGCCGGTGACGCCCTCGCCGACCGCGGCGACCGTGCCCGCGGCCTGGTAGCCGACGACGTGCGGCGTGGTCTCCGGCGGCGCGGACTGCCGGTGCAGCAGGTCGCCGCCCTGCACGCCGACGGCCTCGATGCGCAGCAGCACCTCCCCCGGACCGATCTCCGGGTCGGGGACGTCCGCGTAGCGCAGCACGTCCGGCCCGCCGTTCTCGTAGTACACCGCTGCTTTCACGACCACCACTCCCGATTCGATCGACGTCCGTTCCCGATCATGCCTCGTCCCGCTCGCGCATCTCCCGCACCGCTTCGCGGGCCTCCGCGCGGGAGGACGCGGTGGGCTTCGCCCCCGGCAGCGGCAGCCCCGCGGACTCCCGGGCGAACCAGGCCGCGACCAGCCCCACCACCCCGGCGGCCATCAGCAGGAACGCGGGCGCGGTGCTGTGGCCGGTGCCGGTGACCAGCGCCTGCGACAGCAGCGGGGTCGTCCCGCCGAACAGGGCCACCGAGATGTTGAACCCGATCGACACGCCGCCGTAGCGGACCTCGGTGGGGAACAGCGCGGGCAGGCTCGACGGCATCGTGGAGCTGAACGCGATGAGCATCAGCCCGATCAGCACCAACCCGGCCACCACCAGCCCCACCGAGCCGCGGCTGATCAGCCAGAACGCCGGCCAGGACAGCACCACCAGCGCCCCCGACCCCGCCGCGATGATCGGCAACCGGCCGATCTTGTCCGAGGCGCGCCCGAGCCGCACCACGAAACCCATGATGATCAGCATGGTGACCAGCACGAACACCAGTGCCGAGGTGTGCGCGTAGTGCAGGTCCGCGGTGATGTAGGTCGGCATGTAGGAGGTGAGCATGTAGTTGACCACGTTGAACACCGCCACCATCGCCACGCACAGCAGCAGCGGCCGCCAGTGGTCGCGGAAGATGGTGCGGTAACCGGCCAGCCGGCCCTCGTCCTCGCCGCCGCTCTCCTGCTGCTGCTGTTGGGCGGGCGTCTCCTCCAGCCGGAACCGCAGGTACAGCCCGATCACGCCGAGCGGCGCCGCCAGCAGGAACGGGATCCGCCAGCCCCAGTTCACCATGTCCTGCTCGCCCAGGGTCGTCAGCAGCGCGGTGACCACGGCGGCACCGAGCGAATACCCCGCCAGGGTGCCGAACTCCAGCCAGCTGGCGAGGAAACCGCGCCGCTTGTCCGGCGAGTACTCGGAGACGAACGTGGTGGCCCCGCCGTACTCGCCGCCGGTGGAGAAGCCCTGCACGACCCGGGCCACCAGCAGCAGGATCGGCGACCAGAGGCCGATGGTGGCGTACGAGGGGATCAGGCCGATGGCGGTGGTGCCCGCCGCCATGGTCATCATCGTGATGGCCAGCACCTTCTTCCGACCGATCCGGTCCCCCAGCGGGCCGAACACGAACCCGCCGAGCGGCCGCACCAGGAACGCGACGGCGAACGTGGCGAAGGTGGCCAGCAGCTGCGCGGTGGCGTTCCCGGCCGGGAAGAACACCTTGCCGGTGATGACCACGAGGTAGCTGAAGACCCCGAAGTCGAACCACTCCATCATGTTGCCGATGCCGGCCGCGGTGACCGCCCGCCGCACGTTGCCGACCTTGACGATGGTGACGAGGTCGTCGAGCCGACGAACCGGCCCGGTGCGACGTCCCGTCCTCGACGATGGCATCCGCTGCGCCTCCTCGGCCTGGTTCCGGGTCCGGGCCAGGGGGTACCCGAGATCGGGTCCGGGCACGCCCGCCGCTCCCCGACCGGGTGCCCGAGCACCGCTGACCAGGCACGTCGCCTGCCGGGATTTTTTCCGGGCCCCCGTTCGTTGATCCCTTCCGACGGATCGGCCTGCGTTTGTGCCTGGGGGTGGTGTGGAGCAGTCCGGACGCACGTTCCCCGCACCTCCGGCAGCGCGCCCGGTCCGGCCGCGCGAAACCGGCCGCGCCCGTTCCCGTCCAGCACACTCGGACGCGGCCTGCGCGGCGCGTTCCGGGAACGACCGCGCGGCACCTCTTCCCGTTCTTGTCGGACACCGACGGAGATCTCCATGTCCCACCACACCACCATCTCGCTGCGGGTGAACGGCGAGGACCGTTCGCTCGCGGTCGACAACCGCACGACGCTGCTCGACGCGCTCCGCGAGGGCCTCGACCTGACGGGCACCAAGAAGGGCTGCGACCAGGGCCAGTGCGGCGCCTGCACCGTGCTGCTCGACGGGCAGCGCGCCGTGTCCTGCCTGCAGCTGGCCGTCGCCGCCGACGGATCCGAGGTCACCACCGTCGAGGGCATCGCCGACGGCGACCGGCTGCACCCGGTGCAGCAGGCGTTCCTCGACTTCGACGGCTACCAGTGCGGCTACTGCACGCCCGGGCAGATCTGCTCGGCGGTCGCCGTCCTCCAGGAGCACGCGGCGGGCTGGCCCAGCGCCGCCACCGAGGACGTGCGGCCCGAGGCCGGCGCCCCCGCCCTGGACGCCGCGGAGATCCGCGAGCGGATGAGCGGCAACCTGTGCCGCTGCGGCGCGCACAACTCCATCGTCCGCGCGGTCGCGCAGGCCGCCACCATGCACGAGGTCGAGAGCACCGTGTCCCGCGGTGGAACGGAGGTCTCGGCGTGAAGGAGTTCGAGTACCGGCGCGCCACCGACGTGCGCACCGCCACCACCCTGCTCGCCGAGAACCCGGACGCGCGGTTCCTCGGCGGCGGCACCAACCTCGTCGACCTGATGAAGGTCGGGGTGGAGACGCCGCCGCAGCTGGTGGACGTGCGCCGGCTGCCGCTGGACGCCATCGAGGTCGCCGCGGACGGCGGGCTGCGCATCGGCGCCACCGCCACCAACAGCGACGTCGCCAACCACCCGGAGGTGCGGCGCCGCTTCCCCGCGCTCGCCCAAGCGGTGCTCGCGGGCGCCTCCGGTCAGCTGCGCAACGTGGCCACCGTCGGCGGGAACCTGCTGCAGCGCACCCGCTGCGGCTACTTCGCCGACGTCACCCAGCCCTGCAACAAGCGGGTGCCGGGCAGCGGGTGCCCGGCCATCGAGGGCGAGCACCACAACCACGCGATCTTCGACTGGTCCGAGCAGTGCGCGGCGACCAGCCCGTCGGACATGGCGGTGCCGCTGGCCGCGTTCGACGCCGTGGTGTCCTACGAGACCGCCGACGGCACCGGCGAACTGTCCTATTCGGACTTCCACCGCCCGGTGGGCGACCGGCCGGACGCGGACGTCGCGCTGCCCGCGGGCGCGCTGATCACCGGGATCACGTTGCCCGGAGCGGAGATCGCGGCCCGCTCCCGGTACCGGAAGGTGCGGGAACGGGCCTCCTACGCGTTCGCGAACGGCTCGATCGCCGCCGCGCTCGACGTGCGCGACGGGGTCGTCTCCGACGTGCGGATCGCGTTCGGCGCGGTCGCCAACCGGCCGTGGCGGGCGCGCGCGGCGGAACGCGCGCTGCTGGGCCGCCCCGCCACCGCCGCCGAGTTCGGGGCCGCCGCCGACGCCGAACTCGCCGCCGCGACACCCCTGCCGGACAACGCCTACAAGGTTCCGCTGGTCCGGAACCTCGTGGTGTCCGTGCTGACCGAGCTCGCCGAGGAGGCCACCCGATGACCACCGTCGACCCGCGGCTGAGCGCCACCGGCACCACCACCGCACCCGCGGACACCGGCACCGCCGGATCCGCGCGCACCCGGCTCGAAGGCCGCGCCAAGGTCACCGGCGAAGCCCGCTACGCGGGCGACCACCCCATCGAGGACCTCGCGCACGGCTCGCTGGTGCTGTCCACGATCGCCCGCGGCCGGATCCGCTCCATCGACGACGCCGCGGTGCTGGACATGCCGGGCGTGCTCACCGTGCTGCACCACGGCAACGCGCCGCGGCTCAACCCGGAAGCGGGGATCTTCGGCCCCGACGCCGGGCTGCAGCTCCTCCAGGACGACCGGGTGCAGTACGTGGGGCACCCGGTGGCGCTGGTGGTGGCGAAGACGCCGGAGCAGGCGCGCGCCGCCGCCGACGCGCTCCAGGTCGCCTACGAGGAGGAACCGCACGACGCCGAGTTCCGCGCCGACCACCCCGCCGAGTACGCGCCGCAGGGTGCGGGCACCGTCGACAAGGGCGACGTGGACGCGGAAGCCGACGCGGCCGCGGCCGTCGTCGAGCACACCTACACCACCCCCGAAGAGCACCACACGGCGATGGAACCGCACGCCTCCATGGCCCGCTGGGAGGACGGCAGGCTGGAGGTCGTCGACGCCAACCAGGGCTCCTACCTGGTCGCGCAGGTCGTGGCGACGCTGTTCGACCTGGACCCGGCGGCGGTGCGGATCCGCTCCGAGCACGTCGGCGGCGGTTTCGGCTCCAAGGCCCTCGGCCCGCAGCTGGTGCTGGCGGTCATGGCCGCGACGCGGCTGCAGCGCCCGGTGCGGGTGGTGCTGACCCGGCCGCAGGTCTTCGCGATCACCTCGTTGCGCTCGGCGACCGAACAGCGGGTGCGGCTGGCCGCGGACGCCGACGGCCGGTTGCGCGCCGTCGACCACGAATCGCGCTCGTTCACCTCCACCGTGAAGGAGTTCGTGGAGCTCGGCACCGAGCTCACCGGCGTGATGTACGCGTCCGAGGCGATCCGCACCCGAACCGGGGTGGTGCCGCTGAACGTGCCCTCGCCCGGCTGGATGCGCGCGCCCGGCGCGGCACCCGGCTCGTTCGCGCTGGAATCGGCGATGGACGAGCTCGCGCAGCGGCTCGACGTCGACCCGGTGGAGCTGCGGCTGCGCAACGAACCGACCGTCGGCCCCGCCTCCGGGAAGCCGTTCAGCAGCCGCAGGCTGGTGGACTGCCTGGAGCAGGGCGCGAGCCGCTTCGGCTGGTGGCAGCGGGATCCGCGGCCCGGGGTGCGCCGGGACGGGCGCTGGCTGCTCGGCACCGGGGTCGCCGCCGGATCGTTCGGCGCCGGGCCGATGCCCTCCACCGCCGCGATCACCGCCGAGGGCGACGGGACCTACGAGGTGCGCATCGCCGCCGCCGACATCGGCACCGGGGCGCGCACCGCGCTCGCCCAGGTCGCCGCGGAGGCGCTGGACGTGCGGCTGGAGGCGGTGCGGATCCTCATCGCCGACAGCGACTTCGGGCCCGCGTTCATCGCGGGCGGCTCGCGCGGCACCGAATCCTGGTCGTTCGCGATCATCGAGGCCGCGCGGGCGCTGCAGAAGAAGCTCGCGGCCGGGGAATCCGCCCCGGTGACCGCGCGCGCCGACACCACCGAACTCATCGGCGCCCGCGAACAGCTCGAACGGCACTCGTTCAGCTCCCAGTTCGCCGAGGTCGCCGTCGACGTCACCAGCGGTGAAGTGCGGGTGCGGCGACTGCTGGGCATGTTCGCCGTCGGGCGGATCATCAACCCGCTCACCGCGCGCAGCCAGTTCGCCGGCGGCATGATCATGGGCTTGTCGATGGCGCTGCACGAAGAGGGCGTGCGGGACTCCAGCGGCCGCCAGGCCAACGCGAACCTCGCCGGGTACCACATCGCCGCGCACGCCGACATCCCCGAGATCGACGTCGACTGGGTCGACGACCCCGACCCGGGCAACCCGTCCGGGGTGAAGGGCATCGGTGAGGTCGGCATCGTCGGCACGGCCGCGGCGATCGCCAACGCCGTGTGGCACGCGACCGGGGTGCGGCACCGGGAGCTGCCGATCAGCTTGGACAGGGTGCTGGAGGCGGCCGGGTAACCGCGTCGGCGGCCCGCTCGCCCCGCAACGGGAAGTCCTCGTCGTCGTCCGGTCTGCGCGGGCGGCGCTGGCCGGTCGGGCGGGTCGCGGACGAGCCGGGCGAGCCGGACCCCGGCGGGCTCGGCGGCGTCGGGCCGGGCCGCTGCTGCGGCTCGTCGTCCTCGGGCGCCGCCCACGTGGCGGACCCCGGTGCCTCGGCCTCCGGCTCGTCCGGTTCCTCCGGGACGCGGTCGCGCAGGTTGTCCAGCATCAGCGACCGGGTCTGGCGATCCTCGTCGCCGAGCTGCTCGGACATCACCTCGCCGACGCGGGAGGCGATGTCGCCCTGCGCCTTGCGGATGGTGCCGAGGATCTGCGCGGACAGCTCATCCAACGGCATCGAGCGGATCTTCTCCGAGAACTCGGTGCCGGTGAGGCCGCCGTCGGCGCGCACCGTCACCTTCACCCGGCCGTCCGGGCCCGTGGCGGTCAACCGGATCTGCTCGGTCTCCTCGCGCACCGCCTCGTAGCGGCGGGCCTTCTCCTCGACGCCCGTCACCCAGTCTTCGATGCGCCGTTCCGGGTCGTCCGGGTCGCTGCCGAGTGCGGCGAAGCCCGCTGGTCCGGACATGTTCTTCCCTCCGATGTGCTGCTCGATGACGTGCGCGCCGCGCGCCCGCGGCGGGGTGGGGCTACGGCATCGTCTCCGGGTCGATCCGCGGGGTGGTGCCGAGCACCTGCTGCGAATGCCCCTGGACGGCCGGAGTCTGCACCTGCCCGCCGTGCGGAGCGTTCATCGCCGTCGGGGCTTGGACCTGCTCGGTCGGGCGGGGCACGGTTCCCCGCTGCTGCTCGGTCATGCCGTCCGACGGAGTTCCCTGCTGCCGCTGGGAAAACCCGGTGGGTGACGTTGCCCTGCTGCTGTTCGGCGGCGCCGCCGGGCAGCGTGCCCTGCTGCTGTCCGGTAGGGCCGGCGCCGCCGGACAGCAGCTGGAACTGCTCGGATCCCTCCGGCACGGTGCCGTGCAACTTCTGGAAGGACTGCGAGTCGTCCTCGTCGTTGGTGTCGTACTCCTCGGCGCTGGTGCGGACGTTCTGCGCGGTGGTCTCGATGCCTTCGCGGGCGGCCTGCAGCGCCGCGATCCCTTCCTGCTCGGTCGGGTTGATGATCGGCGGCAGGAACGAGCACAGCAGCCCGTAGGCCTCGTCGGACATGCTGACCTGTTCAGCGGCCGAGATCGCGGTGTCGATCCGGTCGGTGAGCGCGTCGAGGTGGGCGGCGTGCGCCGTCAGATCCTCGGAGACGACTTCGTAGACCATGCGGAGAGCTCCTCTCCGGATGCGTTGCGCGGCAGGGTGATCATCGGGACACGAGCTCCGCAAAGTCCACAGTGGACAGAACTTCGCCGAGCCGCTGCTCGACGCGGCCCGGCTCGGCGGACATGATGCTCAGCCAGCCCCGCTCGCCGATCAGCAGGTAGCGGCCCTGGGCGGTGCCCAGCCAGCTGATGAGCGTCCGCGCCCGGGCCCCGCCGCGGCGGACGCCGAGCTGCCCACCACCGCGGCGGTTCTCCGCCAGCTCCACCAGCGCGGCCGCGTCCTGTTCGGACACTCCCGCCCGCACCAGCGCGGTGTGCTCGTCGAGATCGCCACCGAACGGGTCGTCACCGGGATCGTCCTCGTCCGCGGCCTTCGCCGGCACCTCCTGGCGCACCGTCAAGGACCGCCCCTTGCCCGGATCGGCGGGTGGCAGCACGCCCGCCACCACCGCGGCCAGCGCGCCCGGCCGGAAACCGCGCAGCGACAACCGGTCCCCGTCCAGCACCGCCAGCACCCCGGACCGGCGGTCCGCGGCGGCCAGCGCCCGGACCGTCCCGCCCACGTGGCCGACGACGCGCACCGAGATCTCGTGGACCGCCGGCAATCGCAGCAGCCCCTCCAGCTCGGCGTCCAGCCGGTCGCCGGTGGCGAGACCGCGCTCGGTCAGCGTGCGGAACGCCTCGGCGGTGCGCGCCGCGCGCTCCCCGCCGGTCGCACCGATGCTCGGCACCCGCAGCGGGTACGGCACCCGGCCCAGGTCGAGCGCCCCGGACACCAGGTCGAACTCGACGGCGGACAGCACGAAGTCCGCTTCGCCCATCACTTTCCCCTCATCAGCACGCGCGTGATCGCGCACCGGCCCGGATAGGCCGGTGCGCCGGACGACGCGGTCAGTCCTTGTCCTTCTTCATCGGCTTGCCACCGCCGATGACCGGCGGCGGCAGGTTCACGCCCTGGGCCTCGACGATCGGCGTGCTCTCCAGGTACTTCGCGCGGCGCTCCTGGTCCTCGCCGCCCTTGCCGCGGTTCGCCTGCCCCGGCGCACCACCGGCCATGCCGCCCGCACCGGCCTGGCCGGTCGCACCCGCCGCGCCGGCCGCACCCGCCGGCTGGCCACCTGCCGTGCCGCCGGTGGGTCCGACGCCGGCCCGGCCGCCCGCACCGGGGCCGGAACCGCCCGAAGCGGCACCTCCCGAGCCCGCGCCACCGGCGCCGACCGCTCCGCCGGAGCCACCGGACGTGCCCGGAACCGACGGGATCGAACCGGACCAGCCACCGCGGGAACCACCCGGACCACCGGAACCGGGGCCACCGCCCGGGTTCTTGGCGAACGGGTTGGGGGGGTGATCGCGGTCGGCGCGTCCGGCCGGACACCGGCCGCGGCGGCTGGTAGGTGCCGCGACCGGTGATGTCCGGCGACGACGGGTTCGGCACCGAGCGGGGCTTCGCGGACTGCGGGGTCGTGCCGCTCGGCTTGACGTGCTTGACCGTCGGCGGGTCGAAGTTCGACTTAGCCGCGGGCGTCCGGCCACCCGGCCCCGAACGCGAGGTCGGCGTCCAGCGCGCGGGAGTGGTGCTCCATCTTCCGCATGACCTGCACGGCCTCGTCGTGCTTGGAGTCCACTTCTTCCGCCTGTTCGGACAGGTCGCTGTAGGCCATCACCATGCCTTGGAGCGCGTTCATCCCGGTTCCGCCCGCGGCCCACCGGTCGGCGATCTCGTGGTTGAACTCGACGTCGACCGGCTCCGGCATGCTGGACTTGGCCTCTTCCATGGCCCGGCCCTGCTCCTCGACGTGCTTGCCGAGGTCACCGGCCGTCGAGCCCGCCTCCGAGGTCCACCCGGCGATCTCGTGGATCGCGCCGCGCGCCGCGGTCGCCGCCTCGCCCTGCCAGCCGTGCTCGGTACCGCGGAGCCGTTCCGCCATGCGCTGCGCGGCCTCGCCCATCTCGGCGCCCAGCCGGGACCACTCGCCGGCGAGTTCGCCGACGCGGCCCGGATCGTTGTCCTGGTGCACCGCGTCGTACAGCTCGCGGTGGCTGTAGGAACTCCAGTTCTGGACGTCCACCAAGGCCCGGTCGTCGTCGGACGACCGCGCGCTCTTCGCCCGCATCACGGCCTGCTGCTGTTCTGCCACTTCCACTTCCCCCTCCGGGGGCGGTTCGCGTGCGCATCGCCACCGGCCTGGTCCTGCGGCCGACCCCCCCCCGCCACTCCGCTGCACGCCCCGGACGCGCAGGCGTCCCACCGAAGCCACGGCGGGGCGCTCGTTCTCGATCGTCGAGCCGGAACGCGGCCCGCTACCCGCGGCCGGTCCGATCTCATCATGAAGATGTCCGCGGTCTTCTCCGTGGCCCCGCTGGACCACCGATCCGAAGGAGCTCCGAATGCGCGATTCAACGAGGGTGCGGGCGGCCGCCCCCGCCCGGGACCGCCCAAGGCCTCCATCCCCGCGACCGGAGTGGAGTGAACGGACCGCCTGTCCGATCTCGTTGGACGAACGGGCCGTTCACCCGGCGCGGTGGAACAGGGCGAGTCCCGCGGCGCGATAATGCGAAACGTTGTCATGTTCACCACGGTCGGCCCACCCGTTCGAGCACTTCCCCGGTCCCCCCGGCGTACGCTGCACATGACAACGGTTTCCGTTTGCGGTCGTCGCCGAACTCGGCCCCAGGCCGCCCACCACCACGGTGCGTTCCCCGAGGAGTGCGTTCATGACCGTCTTCACCCGACGTGCCCGCCGCGGCGGTGCCGCGCTGACCGGGCTCGCCGTAGTCGCGCTGACCGCGGGCGCCTGCGGCGACTCCGGCCAGAGCACCGACGACGGCAAGCTCAAGGTCGTCGCCACCACCAACGTCTGGGCCTCCGTCGCCAGGGCCGTCGGCGGCCAGGACGTCGACGTCGAATCGATCATCGACGACCCCGCGGCCGACCCGCACTCCTACGAGAGCAGCCCGCAGGACGCGGCGAAGCTCAGCGAGGCCGACCTGGTGCTGCTCAACGGCGGCGGCTACGACGAGTTCGCCGAGAAGATCCTCGGCGCCGGCGGCGAGAAGCCGACCGTGCAGGCCTTCGAGGGCGAGCACGAGCACGGCGACCACGCGGCCGAGGAGCACGGGTCCGAACCGGCCGAGGAGCAAGGCGCCGAGCACGCCGGGGAAGCGCACGGCCACGAAGGCCACCACCACGACCACTCGGTGAACGAGCACGTCTGGTACGACCTGCACGTGGTGCGTGAGACCGCCGACCGCGTCGCCGACGAGCTCGGCGAGCTCCAGCCGGAGAAGGCGCAGGCCTTCCGCGACGGCGCCGCCCGCTTCGGCGAGCAGATCGGCGGCCTCGAAGGCCGGGTGCAGCAGATCTCCGCCACCGAGCACGGCAAGAAGGTCATCGTCACCGAACCCGTCGCGCACTACCTCGTCGAGGCGGCCGGGCTCACCGACATCACCCCGCAGTCCTTCGTGAACTCCGTCGAGGACGGCAACGACCCGTCCGCCGCCTCCGTCGCGGAGATCCAGAACGCGGTGAACTCCAAGCAGGCCGCCGCCGTCATCTACAACCCGCAGACCGAATCGCCGGTCACCGAATCCGTCCGCAAGGGCGCGGAGCAGAATCGGACCCCGGTCGTCGAGATGACCGAGACGCTGCCGCAGGACCAGGACTACGTGCGGTGGATGGACGGTCAGATCTCGGCGCTGCAGACCGCGCTGAGCGGCCAGGCCTGACCCGGCGGGGGGGGGGGGGGCGGGGCGGCCCCCGCCCCCCCCCCCCCCCCCCCCCCCCCCCCCCCCGCGGCCCCGGCCCGCCCGGGCCGAACACCGCGCGGCCGCCCCGGCACGGGGCCGGCCATCCCGAGGTCGCCGCTGATCAGCTG
>NZ_JAIUJZ010000226.1:0-2597 GCF_020176775.1 Saccharopolyspora sp. 6M | reverse complement strand
CCCCTCCCCTCTGCTTGGGGGTGGGGGGGTGTGTGTCGGGGCGCGGGGGGGGGCCGGGGGGGGGCCCCGGGGGCCGGGGGGGGGGGGGGGGGGCCCCCCGCCCCCCCCCCCCCCCCCGGCGCCCGAACCGACCCCACCACTGATCCGAGAGCCACGTGGAACCCAGCACCGACACCGCAGCACCGGACCGCACCGAGCCGGACGCCTCCGGGCGCGACCCGGCGGTCCGGTTGCGCGGCGCCCGCCTCTCCTACGGCCCGCGCGTCCTGTGGGACGGGCTGGACCTGGACGTGCACCCCGGCGAGTTCCTCGCGGTGCTCGGCCCGAACGGGTCGGGGAAGACGAGCCTGCTGCGGGTGCTGCTGGGGCTGCAGCCGCTCAGCGGCGGCGAGGTGCGGATCGCGGGTGAGGCGGCGCGGCGCGGGAGCCCCCGCATCGGCTACGTCCCGCAGCAGCGCTCGGTGGATCCGACGCTCACGGTCCGCGGCAGCGACCTCGTCGGCCTCGGCCTGGACGGCCACCACTGGGGCGTGGGCTTCCGCGGCCGCAAGGACCGCAGACAGCGGGTCGAGCGGGCGCTGCGCGCGGTGGAGGCCACCGAGTACGCACGGATGCCGCTGGGGCTGCTCTCCGGTGGTGAGCAGCAGCGGCTGCGGGTCGCGCAGGCCCTGGTCGGCGACCCGGACGTGCTGCTGTGCGACGAACCGCTGCTGTCGCTGGACATCGCGCACCAGCGCAACGTGAGCAGGCTGATCGCCCGGCAGGCGCGGGAGACCGGCTCGGCGGTGCTGTTCGTGACGCACGAGATCAACCCGGTGCTGCCGCTGGTGGACCGGATCCTGTACCTGGTCGACGGCCGGTTCCGGATCGGCACGCCGGACGAGGTGATGACCTCGGCGACGCTCTCCGAGCTCTACCGGTCGGACGTCGAGGTCGCCCGGGTCGGCGGCAGGCTCGTCGTCACCGGCACCGACGAAGTCGATCACCACCACGTCGACGCGGAGACCACCTCATGAACACCCTGCTGGACGCGCTGAGCCGGTTCTTCGACTTCGAGCTGACCGGGAACCTGCTCGGCTACCCGTTCGTGCAGCAGGCGCTGCTGGCCGCGGCCGCGCTCGGCCTGGTGTCGGGGGCGCTGGCGCCGCTGGTGGTGGCGCGGAAGATGTCCTTCGCCGTGCACGGCACCGCGGAGCTCGCGTTCACCGGCGCGGCCGCCGCCCTGCTGTTCGGCGCGAGCGTCGGAGCCGGGGCGCTCGGCGGCGCGGTGGTCGCGGCGCTGCTGCTCGGGTTCCTCGGGCAGCGCGGCGGGGAACGGGACTCGGTGATCGGCGCGATCCTGTCGTTCGGCCTCGGCCTCGGGGTGCTGCTGCTGTGGATGAACCCGGAGCGCACCTCGAACAAGTTCAGCCTGCTCATCGGGCAGATCGTCGGCGTGGACTCGGCCGACGTGGCGCTGCTCGGCGGCAGTGCCGCGGTGGTGCTGGTGGTGCTGGCCGTGGTGTACCGGCCGCTGCTGTTCGCCAGCGTCGACCCGGACGTGGCCGCGGCGCGGGGCGTGCCCGCCCGGCTGCTCACCCCGCTGTTCGCGGTGCTGGTGGGCGTGGCGACCGCGCTCGGCGTCTACACGGTCGGGGCGCTGCTGGTGCTGGCGCTGATGGTGACGCCGGGCGCCGCGGCGGCGCGGGTGACCGCGAGCCCGCTGCTGTCCACGGTGCTGGCCGTGGTGTTCGCCGAGGTCGCGGTGCTGGGCGGCATCGTGCTGTCGCTGGCGCCGGGCGCTCCGGTGAGCGCGTTCGTGACGATCCTGTCGTTCGCGATCTACCTGGTGTGCCGGGCGGTCGGCAACGTCCGGCTGCGCCGCGTCTCCCGCGCTCCCGCGGCGGCCTGACCGGCGGGAGCCGGCCCGCCATCGCCGTCCGATCGTCCGGCGGAGGCCGTCGGGGACACGCACGCTGAGCGGGTGTTCTCCTCGGAGCGGGGCCTGCTGCGCCGGACGGCGGGGACCGTGCTGGCCGTCGCCGCGAGCACCGCGGTGTACTTCGCGCTGCCGCTGGGCGTGTTCGACGTGCGCGGCACCTGGGCGTTCGTCGGCGCGTTCGCGGCGGGCCTGGTCGCGGTGGCCGCGGTGATCGTGCGCCAGGTCCGCCGGTTCCGCTCCGGGGGCGTGGCGCTGACCGGGGTGCTGACCTCGCTGTACCTGGCCGTGCTGTTCTTCGCCGCGGTGTACTGCGGGCTGAACGCGCACTGGCCGGGGTCGATCGCCGCGCTGGCCACCAAGGTGGATGCGCTGTACTTCGCGCTGTCGATCACCAGCACGGTCGGTTTCGGCGACGTGCACGCCTCCTCCCAGGCGGCGCGAGTGCTGGTGAGCGTGCACCTGGTGTTCAACCTGGGCTTCCTCGGCGCAGCGATCACAGCAGTCCGCAACGCCACCCGGTGAACCCACCGCCGCGACCCCCCGACGGGTCGTGTCCGTTTCCTGTCAGCGGCGAAGCCGCTGAACCGCCGACCACCCGAGCAACCGGACCACCCGCGGGTTCTCAGCGGGATTCTCGCGAGGACAGCTTTTCCCTCGTGGCGGAGCCACTCGGGAA
>NZ_JAIUJZ010000225.1:0-16797 GCF_020176775.1 Saccharopolyspora sp. 6M | reverse complement strand
GGCCGCGGCCAGCGGGAGCGGCGGGGGCGGCGCGGGCTCGGCGACGGGTCGATCCAGCCAGGTCGTGACCGCGACGCCGAGCAGCGCCAGCACCGCCGCGTGCACCAACCCGATCCGCCCCGCGCGTCCGGGGTCGATTCTGGCGCGCAGCACGGAATCGGGCAGCCACCTCTGCAAGTGCCTGCGCATTCCGGCGAACTGCCCGTGGGACGGTTCACGGGCGGAATGCCTACCGGTGGAATCGGGTCCGGCGCGCGATTCCGGTTCGCCCGCCACATCGGGTGGATCGGTGATTTCGTCGTCGGACGGGCGGAACCGGAGCGCTCGCCCGGTGCCCGCACCGTCGCGCTCCGCCTGCTGCTTCAACGCCAGCAGGCGGCTGCGCGGGGTGTCGTCGGGGGCGGCGGAATCGTCGAGGATGCCGCGGAAGAGAGTGGGGACGGCCATGAATTCGACGGTAAGAACGGACGCCGACTTCGACCAGCCCCGAGTTCGACATCTGTGGATGGATCGCCGACCTGTGGACAACTCGGCGCAATTCATCACGAACAGGCGACGGAGAATTCCCCCGAAAGGAATCGAATCCGAATTCGCCTACTGGAAATTCAACCCGCGAGCCGCCAGCCACCGGGCAGCACCACGGCCCCGAGCGCACCGGGACCGATGTGCGCCCCCACCACCGGCCCCACCTCGGAGACCACGCAGTCCAGCGCGACCGAAGCCTGGCGCCGCAACTGCTCGGCCAACCGCTCCGCCCACTCCGGGGCGTCCAAGTGGTGGATCGCCACTGACAGCGAACCCGACTCCGCCCCCCGGGCCACCAGGTCGAGCAGGCGGGCGTGCGCGCGAGCCGTCGTCCGCACCTTCTCCAGCAGCTCCACGCGGCCCTCGTGGACGTGCAGCAGCGGTTTGATGGCCAGCGCCGTGCCCAGCACCGCCGCCGCGGCACCGATCCGGCCACCGCGGCGCAGGTGTTCCAAGGTCTGCACGGAGAACAACGTGCGGGTCCGCTGCGCGATCAAGGCCGCCCGGCTCTCCACCGCCGACAGCCCGGCTCCGGCCCGGGCGCTGTCCGCCGCGCCCAGCGCCGCGAACCCCAGCCCCATCGCCGCGGACCGCGAGTCGACCACCCGGATCCGATTCGGATCGACCTCGCGCGCCGCCAGCCGGGCCGCGTCCCAGGTACCCGACAACCGGCGGGACAGGTGCACCGACACGACACCGTCCGCGCCGTCCTCCAGCGCTTCCCGGTAGGCGGTGGCGAACTCGCCGACGCTCGCACCGGACGTGGTCACGCGCTCCTTGCGATCCCAGGCGGCCGTCAACCGGCCCGAGTCGAACTCGTGCTCCGGGATCGAATCGGCGCCCTGCACGCTCACGTGCAGCGGGACCACCCGGAGCGCGTGCCGCTGCGCGAAACCCGCGGGCAGGTACGCGGTCGAATCGGTGACGACGGCTACGGACACGCGCGCAACCCTAACCAGGAGCGGTGCTCAGGCGGGGACACCACCGTTGTACGTGGTCAGCCGCCACCGGTCGGTCCCGGTGCGGCGCGTCAGCACCACCCAGTGGCAGTTGGAGATCCCGCCGAGGCTCGGCCACAACTCCACCGGCAGCTCCAGCATCCGGGCGGTGAGCCCGGTGATGAGGCCGCCGTGCGCGCAGACCAGCGCGGTCTCCTGGTAGGTGGTGTCCAGCTCCGACACGACCTCGAAGGCCCGCTCCGCCACCTCGACGCGGGACTCGCCGCCCGGTGGGGACCAGGTGGCGTCCGAGCGCCACACGGCCATCGAGCCCGGCCAGCCGTGCTCCACCTCGGCGCCGCTGAGCCCCTGCCACTCGCCCAGGTGCGTCTCCCGCAACCGCTTGTCCTGGCGCACCGGCATCCCGGAGAGCTCGGTGAACGCGGCCGCGGTGGCGCTCGCGCGACGCAGGTCCGACCCGACCGCGACCTCCGGTTCGAAGGCCGCGACGACCGGGGCGGCCCGCTGCGCCTGCGCGATGCCCGCGTCGGTCAGGGAGGTGTCCAGGTGCCCCTGGATGCGGCCGGCGGCGTTGTAGTCCGTCTCGCCGTGCCGCCAGAGCACCAGGCGAGCCAAGCTCACTCGTCGCCGTCCCGCTGCTCGGCGCTGTCCACGAAGTCGATCCGCGGGCAGTCCTTCCACAGCCGTTCCAGCTCGTAGACGGCGCGTTCCTCGGTGTGCTGCACGTGCACGACCACGTCGACGAAGTCGAGCAGCACCCAGCGCCCCTCGCGGGCGCCTTCGCGCCGCACCGGCTTGGTGCCCGCGGCGCGCATCTTCTCCTCGACGTTCTCCACGATCGAATCGACCTGGCGCTCGTTCGCCGCCGAGGCGATCACGAAGCAGTCGGTGATGACCAGCTGCTCGGAGACATCGAGCAGCACGAGATCGCTCGCCTTCTTGTCGGCCGCGGCCTGCGCCGCGACCAGGGCCAGCCTGCGGGCTTCCTCAGTGGCTGCCACGTCTCTCCTCTCAGGCGGGCACGGTTCCGCCCACGCGACCCAGGATAGCCAGCGCGTGCACGCCTCCCGCGACCCGCCGGGGTCGGACGGCGGAACGGGAAAACCGGTTGCCGCCGATCGGATGCTGGAACGGTGCGAGGAGGCGAGATGCGGATACGTCCGGCACGGCAGGACGACGAGCGGGCGCTGGCGCGGATCGTGCGCGCCGCGTGGACCCCGGAATCGTCCGTGTTCCCCCGACCCGCCGCCGACGCCCCGTTCTTCCGCGCGCCGGTCGTCCCGGAGAACGTGCTCGTGGCGCTCGCCGCGGACGAACCGATCGGCTTGATCAAGCTCGTGCCGATGGCGACCGCCCAGCCCGGGCTCGGCGCGGCCGCCGCGCACGTGCAGCAGATCTACGGCCTGTCCGTGGTTCCGGAGCACCAGGGCCGCCGGGCCGGGACCGAGCTCCTCGGGGCCGCTCGCGCGGAGGCGGTCGCCCGGGGCGCGCGCCGCATCACCCTGCGGGTGCTCGGCGGCAATCCGCGGGCGCAGCGGTTGTACGAGCGGCTCGGCTACCGGGTCGAGGGCGTCGAGCGCGAGCAGTTCCTCCTGGGCGGGACCTACGTCGACGACGTCCTGCTCGCCTTGGACCTGACCTGACGGCCACCCCGCGCAGTCGGGGCGGCGCACCGAATCCGGTGCTCGAGCGCGTACCGCTGCCGACAGCCCACCGGCCGAGCGCCCGGCACGGTCTTGACGGCGGCGAAGTGGTTCCACTACGGCCGCACGAGGGCTCCGGACCGCTACGTTGGCTTGCGTGACTCCGGAGCGGACGCCGCCACTCGAACCGGCGATATCGGCGGACGTCCACGGTCTCCACCGGCTTCGGCGAGAGCTCGAGGACTGGCTCCAGGCGAAGGACGTCGACCAGTGGCAACCCGGCGAAGTGAGCCCGCACGACATCGCGTCCCAGATCGCGCGACACGAGTGGTACGTCCTGCGAGACGCCGATCTCGGTCTCGTCGCCGCCTTGCGGATCCTCCGTGCCGACCCGGCCTTCTGGGGCGACGACCCCACGCCGGCCGTCTACGTCCACGGCCTCATGGTGAGTCGGCGGAAAGCGGGACACGGGCTCGGTTCTTCGTTGTTGCGCTGGGCCGGTGATCGAGGTCGGGCGAGTCGGGCTCGGTTCCTGCGGCTGGACTGCGACGAGTCGAACGAGGTCCTCCGCGCCTTCTACCGCGACCTCGGTTTCCGCGAGGTGGGACGCCGCGATTTCACCGACGGGCAGTTCAGCGTCACCCTGTTCCAGAAGGTGCTCTGACCGCGCCGGGGACGGCTCCCGGTCTGAGTTGTACCGAGGTCGTACCGGCTGCTCACGGCCCCCACTCCGGTGCGGGTCCGGCGTCGTCGGGGCGGTAGAGGCCGCGCTTGGTGATGTACTGGACGATCCCGTCGGGGACGAGGTACCAGACCGGCAGTCCGGCGTGGACGCGTTGGCGGCAGCCCGTGGAGGAGATCGCCATCGCCGGGATCTCCACCAGCGACACCGACCCCTGCGGCAGGTGCGCGTCGTCGAGCGAGTAGCCGGGACGGGTGACGCCGATGAAGTGGGCGAGCTCGAACAGCTCCTCCACCCGGTGCCAGGACAGGATCTGCTCCAGCGCGTCGGCGCCGGTGATGAAGTACAGCTCGGCATCCGGGTACAGCGCGCGCAGGTCGCTGAGGGTGTCGGCGGTGTAGGTGGGGCCGCTGCGGTCCACGTCCACCCGGCTCACCGAGAACCGCGGGTTGGAGGCGGTGGCGACCACCGTCATCAGGTAGCGGTCCTCGGCGGGGCTGACCGCCTCGTGACCCTTCTGCCACGGCTGACCGGTCGGCACGAAGATCACTTGTTCGAGGCCGAACTGGGCCTGCACTTCACTGGCCGCTACGAGGTGGCCGTGGTGGATCGGGTCGAAGGTGCCACCCATGACCCCGATACGGCGCCGACGAGACATGACTGCAGACCCTAAACGAGCGACGCCCCGACCAGCCCCGATGAACGTCGTGACGGTGACCGATCCCACCCCGGGGACGGGTCACCGGCGGACTCAGCCCGCGGGCCGCACGTGCCCGTCGCCGTACACGAGCCACTTGGTGGAGGTCAGCTCCGGCAGCCCCATCGGGCCGCGCGCGTGCAGCTTCTGGGTGGAGATGCCGATCTCGGCGCCCATCCCGAACTCGGCGCCGTCGGTGAACGCGGTCGAGGCGTTGACCATGACGGCCGCCGAGTCGACGCGGGCGGTGAAGGACCGGGCCGCGCGCACGTCGTCGGTCACGATCGCCTCGGTGTGCCCGGAGCCGTGCGCGCGGATGTGCTCGGTGGCGGCCTGCAACGAGTCGACGACGGCGGCGGCGATGTCCAGCGAGCCGTACTCGGTGTCCCAGTCGGAGTCCTCGGCGGCGAGGACGCCGGAACCACCGAGCCGGGCGACCTCCTCGTCGCCGTGCACGGTGACGCCCGCGGCGCGCAGTTCGGCGACGGCGCGGGGCACGAACTCGGCGGCGATGTCCCGGTGCACCAGCAGCGTCTCGGCCGCGTTGCACACGCTGGGACGGCGGGCCTTGGAGTTCAGCAGGATGCGCAGCGCGGTGTCGATGTCGGCGCGCGCGTCGACGTAGACGTGGCAGTTGCCGACGCCGGTCTCGATGGTGGGCACGGTGGACTGCTCGACGACCGTGGAGATCAGCCCGGCGCCGCCGCGCGGGATCACCACGTCGACCAGCCCCCGCGCGGTGATCAGGTGCCGCACCGAGGCGCGGTCGTGGCTGGGCAGCAGCTGGATCGCGTCCGCGGGCAGCCCCTGCTCGACGAGGACGTCGCGCAGCACCCCGACGAGCGCGGTGTTCGAGCGCTCGGCGGAGGCCGATCCGCGCAGCAGCACCGCGTTCCCGGACTTCGCGGTGAGCCCGGCCGCGTCCACGGTCACGTTGGGCCTGCCCTCGTAGACGATGCCGACGACGCCCAGCGGCACCCGGACCTGCTGCAGCTGCAGCCCGTTGGCGAGCACGCTGCCGCGCACCACCTCACCGGTCGGGTCGGGCAGCCCGGCGACGGTGCGCAGGCCGTCGGCGATGCTCGCGACGCGATCGTCGGTCAGGCGCAGCCGGTCGATCAGCCCGGCGGCGGTGCCGTTCTCCTCGGCCCGCGCGACGTCGAGCTCGTTCGCCGCCAAGATCTCCGGGGCCCGTTCGACCAGCGCGTCGGCCATGGCGCGCAGTGCGGAGTCCTTGGCGCCGCGCGGCAGCAGGGCCAGTTCCGCGGCGGCGTCGCGGGCGGCGCGGGCCGCCGCGCGCACCTGCTCGCGGAGCTCGTCGCCGGAGGCCTGCGCGTGCTGGTCGGTGGAGGCATCGATGCTCGTCGTCACGCACCCCAGCCTAGTGGGGCGGCGCAACGGAGTTCCGCTGGTGAGGAACCGGCGGGCGGTGCCGGGCGCGTCGGGGCCGTCCGGTAGGAATCGTGGCGTGGACGAACAAGCCCTGCGGGAACTCGCCGACGAACGGCTCCGCGCGCTGGCCGGTCCGGACGCCGTGCTGCGCGACGACCAGTGGCGCGCCATCGAAGCGCTCGTGCTGCACCGCCGCCGCGCGCTCGTGGTGCAGCGCACCGGCTGGGGCAAGTCGGCGGTGTACTTCCTGGCCACGGCGCTGCTGCGCGAACTCGGCGAAGGCCCCACGGTGATCGTCTCGCCGCTGCTGGCGCTGATGCGCAACCAGGTCGAAGCCGCCGAGGCCGCCGGGGTCCGCGCCGCCAGCATCAACTCGGCGAACCCGCAGGCGTGGCAGGCCATCGAGGAGCAGATCGCCGTCGGCGACGTGGACGTGCTGCTGGTGAGCCCCGAACGGCTGAACAACCCGGATTTCCGGGACACCGTGCTGCCCGAGCTGACGCACAGCGCGGGCCTGCTCGTGGTGGACGAGGCGCACTGCATCTCCGACTGGGGCCACGACTTCCGTCCGGACTACCGCAGGTTGCGAACGCTGCTGGGCGAGCTCCCCGAGGGCGTGCCGGTGCTGGCCACCACCGCCACCGCCAACGACCGCGTCGTGCAGGACGTGTCCGAGCAGCTCGGCGTCGGCGGCGAGTTCAGCGACCCGCAGGAGACGCTGGTGCTGCGCGGCACCCTCGACCGGGAGAGCCTGCGGCTCGGCGTGGTGGAGCTGCCGACGGCGCAGGCGCGGCTGGCGTGGCTGGCGAGCAACCTCGGCGAGCTCACCGGTTCCGGGATCATCTACACGCTCACCGTCGCGGCGCCCGAGGAGGTCGCCGGCTACCTGCGCGACCAGGGTTTCGAGGTGGCGTCCTACTCGGGCCGCACCGACCCGGAGGAGCGGCAGCGCGCCGAGGAGGACCTGCTGGCGAACCGGGTGAAGGCGCTGGTCGCCACCTCGGCGCTGGGCATGGGCTTCGACAAGCCCGACCTGGGGTTCGTGGTGCACCTGGGGGCGCCGTCCTCGCCGATCGCCTACTACCAGCAGATCGGGCGGGCCGGCCGCGGCGTGCGGCGGGCGGAGGCGCTGCTGCTGCCCGGCCCGGAGGACCAGGAGATCTGGCGCTACTTCGCATCACTGGCGTTCCCACCGGAGGCCACGGTGCGCGCCATCCTCGCCGCGCTCACCGAAGCAGGCACGTTGTCCACGGCCGCGCTGGAGCCCCGCGTCGACCTGGGCCGCTCCCGGCTGGAGATGGTGCTCAAGGTCCTCGACGTGGACGGCGCGGTGCGCCGGGTCAAGGGCGGTTGGGAGGCGACCGGCGAGCTGTGGACCTACGAGGCGGAGCGCTACGGGCGGATCGCCGCGGAACGCGCCGCCGAGCAGCAGGCCATGCTGGACTACCTCGCCACCCCGGACTGCCGGATGGAGTTCCTGCGCCGCCAGCTCGACGACCCGCACGCGCAACCGTGCGGCCGCTGCGACAACTGCACCGGGCAGCGCCACTCCGCCGAGGTCGACGAGCAGGTGGTGCAGCGGGCGACCGAACGGCTGCACCGGCCCGGCGTGGAGCTGGAACCGCGCAAGATGTGGCCCACCGGGATGGACGCGCTGGGCGTGCCCGTGTCGGGGCGGCTACCCGCGGCCGAACGCGCCGAGCAGGGCCGGGCCGTCGGCAGGCTGACCGACATCGGCTGGGGAAACCGGCTGCGCGAGCTGCTGGGCAACGGCGTCCCGGACCAGGAGCTGCCGGAGGACCTGTTCCAGGCGTGCGTGCAGGTGCTCGCCGCGTGGAAGTGGGAGCAGCGGCCGGTCGGCGTGGTCTCCGTCGGCTCGAACAGCAGGCCGCTGCTGGTGCGCAGCCTCGCGCAGCGCATCGCCACCATCGGCAGGCTGCCGCTGCTCGGCGAGGTCGCCACCAACCCGGACAGCACGCCGCGGCGGGGCAACAGCGCGCAGCGCGTCGGCACGCTCCGCGGCCAGTTCAAGATCCCCGACGAGCTCGCGTCGCGGATCGCCGAGCTGGACGGCCCGGTGCTGCTGATGGACGACTACGCCGACACCGGCTGGACCGCGGCGATCGTGGCCCGCACGCTGCGGCTCGCGGGCGCCCCCGCGGTGCTGCCGTTCACCCTCGCCTCGACGGGCTGACCGCGGTTCCCGGGAGCTGGGAAGGGTTCCCAACCGGGCACGGACCGCCATAGTGTGACGCGGTCTGTGCGGGGGAGGCTGCGGATGGTGACGTCGAGGTCGGAGGTGCCGGAGCGGCACCGGCTTCCGGTGCGCAAGCTGGTCGCGGCCAGCATCGGCAATGCGATCGAGTGGTACGACTGGACGATCTACAGCGCGTTCAGCGTGTACTTCGCGAGCCGCTTCTTCCCCGGTGAGCTGGCGCTGGTGAACACGCTGGCGACGTTCGCGCTGGCGTTCTTCTTCCGCCCGCTCGGCGGCTGGCTGCTGGGCCGGTTCGCCGACCTGCGCGGGCGCAAGACGGCGATGCTGCTGACGATCGCGCTGATGGCGGGCGGCTCGCTGCTGATCGGGCTGCTGCCCACCTTCGACCTGATCGGCTGGGGCGCACCGGTGCTGCTGGTGCTCGCGCGCATCGGGCAGGGGCTGTCGCTGGGTGGTGAGGTCTCGAACGCCTCCGCCTACCTGGCCGAGATCGCCCCGGCGAGCAGGCGCGGCCGGTACTCGTCGTTCTTCTACATCTCCACCGGGGCGGCGCTGCTGGTGGCCTCGCTGCTGGGGTACCTGCTGACCTCGGTGCTGACCGAGCAGCAGCTGACCGCGTTCGGCTGGCGCATCCCGTTCGTCATCGGCGGGGTGCTCGGCCTGATCGGCATCTGGTTGCGGCGGTCGCTGGAGGAGACCGAGCAGTTCGCCGACAACCGGGAGAAGGCGCGGGCGCTGCGTAGTCCACTGTGGACGACGCTGCGGCTGCACCCCCAGGCCGTGGGCATGCTCATCGGGTTCAGCATGCTCTCCACGCTCTGCTACTACACGTTCTTCAGCGCGCTCACCCCGTTCGCCGTGGACACCCGGCACGCGGACGCGACGGACGTGTTCCTCGCGCTGTCGGTGGCGACGGTGCTGTTCATCGCGCTGCAGTACCCGATGGGGGCGCTCTCCGACCGGTTCGGCCGCAAGCCGCAGCTGCTGGTGTGGTCGGCCGCGACGGCGGTGCTGATCGTGCCGCTGTCCGCGCTGGTCGGGCCGGGACTCGGCGGGCTGCTGGTGGTGTTCTGCGTCGGCGTCGGGCTCTACTCGGCGATGACCTCGATCGCCCCGGCGATCATGTCGGAGCTCTTCCCGACGGAGCTGCGCGGCCTCGGCATCGGCGCTTGGTACAACCTGACCGTCGCGGTGTTCGGCGGGACGGCGCCCCTGGTGATCCAGGCGTTCGCCGCGTTCGGCGCGGAGGCGCTGTTCTTCTGGTACATCGCGGCCGCGGCCGTCATCGCGTTCTTCGTGATCTTGGCGCTGCCGGAGACCCGGGGCAGCGAACTGCGCTAGCGCAGCGGCACCAGGTCGTCGGCGTGCACCACTTCGCGGCGCTGCTCGGCGGGCAGCTCGTGGCTGGACCGGCCGACGAGCTCCGGGAGTTCCGCCGCGTCGTAGGCGACGACGCCGCGGGCCACCACGGCTCCGGCCGGGTCGACGAGCTCCACCACGTCACCGCCGTCGAACGCGCCCTCCACCGAGGTGATCCCCGCGGCCAGCAGCGAGCGGCGCCGCCGCACCACGGCCGCGACCGCGCCGTCGTCGAGCCACAACCTGCCGCGCGCCCCCGCCGCGTGCGCCAGCCAGAAGCGCCGGGCGGAGAGCCTGCTGCCGGTGGTGGCGAACGCGGTGCCCACGTCGGCGGCGCCGAGGGCCCGTGCGGCCTGCGCCGCCGAGGTCAGCAGCACCGGGATGCCCGCGGTGCACGCGACCCGCGCGGCCTCCACCTTCGAGGCCATGCCACCGGTGCCCACCCCGGAACCCGAGGCGCCGGCGTCCACCCCGGCCAGGTCGGCGGCGCTGGTGACCTCGCGGATCGCCGACGCCCCACCGCCGCGCGGATCCCCGTCGTACAGGGCGTCCACATCGGACAGCAGCAGCAGCGCGTCGGCGCCGACCAGGTGCGAGACCAGCGCGGCCAGCCGGTCGTTGTCGCCGAACCGGATCTCCGCGGTGGCCACCGTGTCGTTCTCGTTCACCACCGGCACCACGCCGAGGGTGAGCAGCCGGTTCAACGTGCGCTGCGCGTTGCGGTAGTGCGCGCGCCGCACCACGTCGTCGGCGGTGAGCAGCACCTGCCCCACGGTGCGGCGGTAGCGGGCGAAGGACTCGGCGTAGGCGTGCGCCAGCGCCTGCTGCCCCACGCTGGCCGCGGCCTGCTTGGTGGCCAGGTCGCGCGGACGGCGGCGCAGCCCCAGCGGGGCGATGCCCGCGGCGATGGCACCGGAGGACACCACCACGACCTGGCAGCCGGTGGCGACGCGCGCTTCCACCGCGTCCACCAGGGCCGCGAGCCGCGCCTGGTCCAGCGCTCCCCGGCCGGTGGTCAACGAGGACGAGCCGACCTTGACGACGATGCGGTGCGCCGCCGCGATCGAGTCGCGGGTCGGCGAGGACTGCACCGCGCCGGTCACTCGTCCTCCTCGGCTCCCCCGGCGTAGCCGCCTTCCGCGTCGAGGTTCCCGCGGCGGGCCTTCTTCGCCGCCTTCCGGTCGGCCGCGCCGATCCGGTCGGTCGCGTCCAGGCGCGAGTCGGTGCCGCGGCCGGTGAGCACGGCCGCGACCCCCGCCGGGGTGGACGGCTCCCAGTCGAACGTGACGCCGCCGATGGTGACCTGGCTGCCCGGTTCGGCACCGGCCTTGCCGAGCGCCTCCTCCACGCCGAGCTTCGCGAGCCGGTCGGCGAGGAAGCCCACCGCCTCGTCGTTGTCGAACGCGGTCTGGCGCACCCAGCGCTCCGGCTTCTCGCCGCGCACGACGAACGCCTCGTCGTCCTCCGGGTCGGTCTCCACGGTGAAACCGCTGTCGCCGATGGCGCGCGGGCGCACCACGACCCGGGCCGGCTCCGGTTCGGGCAGCGAAGCCCGGTAGCGCTCGACCTCCTCGGCCATCGCGAACGACAGCTCACGGAGACCTTCGTGGCTGGCCGCCGACACCTCGAACACGCGCAGGCCGCGGGACTCCAGGTCGGGACGGATCAGCTCGGCCAGCTCGCGGGCCTCCGGCACGTCCACCTTGTTCAGCACCACCAGCCGCGGCCGGTCGCCGAGGTCGCCGTGCTCGCCCTGCAGCGCGGGCGTGTACCGGGCCAGCTCTTCTTCCAGCGCGTCGATGTCGGACAGCGGGTCGCGTCCCGGCTCCAGCGTCGCGCAGTCCACCACGTGCACCAGCACCGCGCACCGCTCGATGTGCCGCAGGAAGTCCAGGCCGAGCCCGCGCCCGTCGCTGGCGCCGGGGATCAGGCCGGGGACGTCGGCGACGGTGAACACGGTCTCGCCCGCGGTGACCACGCCGAGGTTCGGCGCCAGCGTGGTGAACGGGTAGTCCGCGATCTTCGGCTTGGCCGCGGAGACCACCGAGATCAGCGAGGACTTGCCCGCGGACGGGAAGCCGAGCAGCCCCACGTCGGCGACGGACTTCAGCTCCAGCACCAGGTCCTGCTCGTCCCCCGGCTCACCGAGCAGCGCGAACCCGGGCGCCTTGCGCGCCTTCGAGGCCAGCGCCGCGTTGCCCAGCCCGCCGCGGCCGCCTTCGGCCGCGATGAACGTGGTGCCCGGCCCGACCAGGTCGGCCAGCACCTCACCGCTCTCGGTGAGCACGACCGTGCCGTCCGGGACGGGCAGCACCAGGTCTTCGCCGATGGCGCCGTTGCGCAGGCTGCCGCGCCCCTGCTTGCCGCTGGCCGCGGTCGCGTGCGGGCGGTGGTGGAAGTCCAGGAGCGTGTGCACGCCGGGGTCGACGACGAGCCGCACGTCGCCGCCGCGGCCGCCGTTGCCGCCGTCGGGGCCGCCGAGCGGTTTGAACTTCTCCCGGTGGACCGAGGCGCAGCCATTGCCCCCATCGCCAGCGGCGATGTGGATGGTCACGCGGTCAACGAACCGCGACACGAGTCCCTCCAGGTGCGGGGAGTGCTGACATTCGATGCGTTCCGCGAACGCGAACGAGGGGCGGGCCGGTGCAGAGACCGGACCCGCCCCTCGTCGGGAACTGCTGGTGCCGAGAGCCGGGTCAGACGACCTCGGCCGGCACGATGTTGACGGTCTTGCGACCGCGCTTGCTGCCGAACTCGACCTCACCGGCCGACAGCGCGAACAGCGTGTCGTCCTTGCCGCGGCCGACGTTCAGGCCGGGGTGGAACTTGGTGCCGCGCTGCCGAAGCAGGATCTCACCGGCCTTGACGACCTGGCCGCCGTAGCGCTTGACCCCGAGGTACTGGGGGTTCGAGTCGCGGCCGTTGCGAGAGCTGGAAGCGCCCTTCTTGTGTGCCATGACTACTCAGGTCCTCACTTGGTGATGCCGGTGACCTCAACGCGGGTCAACTTCTGACGGTGACCCTGGCGCTTCTGGTATCCGGTCTTGTTCTTGAACTTGTGGATGCGGATCTTGGGGCCCTTGGTCTGCTCGACCAGCTTCCCGGTCACCGAAACCTTCGCCAGTGCGTCGGCGTCGGCGGTGACGTCGGTGCCGTCGACGACCAGAACAGCCGGGAAGGTGACCTCGGTGCCGGAGTCGCCTTCGAGCTTCTCGACCTCGACGACGTCCCCGACCGCCACTTTGTACTGCTTGCCGCCGGTCTTGACGATCGCGTACATGAGTCGGAAGTCTCCTGCTACTCGGTTCGCTTGGTTCACCCGTTGACGCCCTCTCCGGCGAACCGGAGTTCCTACCGCCCGGCCGAGCCGGGCTTCGGGGGGTTCCTGCGTCGCGACCCTCGTCCCCACGAGGGGCACACCGGGTTCTACAGGCGTTTTGCCTCTCCGCCCGTCCGGCGGCGAGAAGTGCTCACACAGCATACAGACCACCCGGTGGCGCCCGACCACGAGGGGTCGGAGCAGCCGCGAGCGGGCAGGACGACAGCGTATGCCAGGCCGGATCCGGCCCGACGCGCACCCCCGGAACGGCCCGTCGGACGTGGCGAACGGCGCACCGATCAATGCGGGCGAAGGCCCCGGAACCCGCCGGACCGCTTGCTACGGTGGGTCGCCGTTCTACCGTGACATGGGGAAATTCGCGTGACCGAGATCGCAGCCGAGTCCGTTCCGGGGCGCGACGAGCACACCGAATCCGAGGGCCGGGACGACCTGCCGCGCGACCGCTTCCGGCGGCTGCGCGAAGGTCCGCTCGGGCCCCGGTTGCTGCTGCTGTCGGCCCTCGTACCGCCGCTGATGATGCTGCGGGAGGTGCTGCGCGCGCCCCAGCTGCACTTCTACGACTACTGGTGGGTCCTGCTGGACATCACCGGCGAGGACGGCTCGCTGCGGCCGGAGGCGCTGTTCGGCTTCCGCAACGAGCACCCGTTCGTGCTGCCGAGCCTGCTGTTCTGGCTCAGCGCCCGGTTCGGGCACGGGCTCAACCACCCGCTGGGGCTGGTGGTGCTGGCGTTCGGCGTGGGCTGCGTGCTGCTGGTGCTGGCGATGCTGCCCGCCTCGCTGAGCCGGTGGCAGCGCGCGGCGCTGGTGGTGGCGACCTCGACGCTGGTGTTCAACCCGCACGGCATCCACAACTTCGTGCGCTCGATGAGCGGCGCCTCGTGGATCTTGGCGATGCTGCTGGTGCTGGGCGCGCTGCTGGCGATGCAGCGGGGGCGGCTGCTGCCCGCGGTGGTGCTGGGGCTGCTGGCCTCCATCAGCTACGGCACCTCGTTCGCGGTGTGGCCGGCGCTATCGGTGGTCGGCTGGATGCGCGGGGAGCGGCGCGGCCGCGTCGCCACCCCGATGGTCGTCGGCGTGCTCGTGGTCGCCACCTGGCTGCTGCTGCGCGGCCCGCAGGGCGGCGGCGGTTCCTCCCCCACCGACGATCCGGCGCAGGCCCTGCTGGCCGGGCTGAGCATGCTCGGCATGGTGTGGACCGGCACCGAGCCGTCGCTGGCGCTGGTCGCCGGGGTCGCGGGGCTCGCGGTGCTGGCCCTGCACCTGCCCGGCTGCCTGCGCCCGGAGCACCGCGCGGCCAGCGCGCCCTGGTGGGGCCTCGCCGTGTACGCCGCGGGCTGCGCAGTGATGATCTCCGGTTCGCGGGCCGCGTTCGGCGAGTCCGCCGGGTTGCAGAGCCGGTACAACAGCATGACCGCGGCGCTGTGGATCGCGGTGCTGGTCATCGCCGTCGCCTGGGCGCGGTGGCCCGGAGTCCGGTCGATCGCGGTGTTCACCACCGTGCTCAGCACCGTCGCGCTGGGCGCGCCGATGGCGCAGGCGGTGCGCGAGGACGCGCCGAACCAGGACCTGCTGGCGGTCGCCGCGAAGGTCGGCACGACCGACGCGTTCACCGACCGCTTCCCCTCCCCCGAGCGGCTGCTGCCGCGGCTGCGGGCGCTCGGGCACTACCCGTTCTCCGACGAGTTCACCCTCGGCTGCGGCGACGACGTCGAGATCGGGACCCGGGTCAACACCGCGGACTGGCGGGTGCCCAGCATCGGCAGCTACCGGGAACCGCGGCCCGCCGGCTGGGACGTCGTCCTCAACGTGGAGACCGACCAGGTGCAGGGCGGCGCCCGGATGCTCAAGGGCTGGGCGATCTCCGGCATCGAACGCGCCCGCTGCGTCGCCGTCCTCGACCAGCGGGGCGAGGTCGTCGGCGGCGGTGTGGTCGACATCCCGCGCTCCGACGCCGAGAGCCAGACCCCCGGCATCGAGATCGGCCTCGGTTACCGCGCGGTGGTCCCCGCCGACACCGCCGGGCCGCTGCGCGTCGCGTTCCGCTTCCCCGACGGCTGGTGGATCCGCCCGCTCACCGAACAGCCGGAGGTGGTGTCGTGACCGAGCCCGCCGCGACCGTCGAGGTGTCCCTGCTGACCCCGGCGAAGGACGAGGCCGAGAGCCTGCCGAGGCTGTTCGCCGAGATCACCGCAGTGATGGACGCCCAGCAGCGCAGCTGGGAGCTGGTCGTCGTCGACGACGGCAGCTCGGACGGCAGCTGGCGGGTCATCACCGAGCACGCGGCCGCCGACCCGCGGATCCGCGGCCTGCGGATGCGGCGGAACTTCGGCAAGGCCGCCGCGCTCGCCGCCGGGGTCGCCGAGGTGCGCGGGCGGCTGCTGGTCACCCTCGACGCCGACCTGCAGGACGACCCGGCCGAGGTGCCGCGGCTGCTCGCCGAACTCGACGCGGGCGCCGACCTGGTCAGCGGGCACAAGGCGCAGCGCAAGGACCCGCTGGGCAAGCGGCTGCCGTCGAAGTTCTTCAACTGGATGACCGGGGTCATCACCGGGCTGCGGCTGTCCGACCACAACTGCGGGCTCAAAGCGGCCCGCACCGAGGTGTACCGGCGGGTACCGCTGTACGGCGAGCTGCACCGCTACATCCCGGCGCTGGCCCACCAGCTCGGCTACCGGGTGCGGGAGCTGCCGGTGCACCACCGGGCCCGCGAGCACGGCACGTCGAAGTACGGGCTGGAGCGCTACGTCCGCGGCGCGCTGGACCTGCTGACCGTGGTGGCGCTGACCCGCTACGGGCGGCGGCCCGCGCACCTGTTCGGCGGGCTGGGCATGGCCGCGGGCTCGGCGGGGACGCTGATCCTGCTGTACCTGACCGGGGTGTGGGTGTTCACCGAGCAGTCGATCGGGACGCGGCCGCTGCTGACGCTGGGCATCCTGCTGGAGATCTTCGCGGTGCAGATGATCTCCACCGGGCTGCTCGCGGAGCTGGTGCTGCACCGCACCGGGCGCGACGCGGACGTCACCGACCTGGTCGCCGAGGACACTCGCTGACCCTGTTGTGCGGTGCTCAGGTGGCGGGTGGTCGTTCTGCGTGCGTGGTCGGCGGCTCAGCGGCTTCGCCGCTGACAGGAAACAGCCCAGGCCCGCGTGCGCCTCGGCTGCTGGGAAATCGAGGGGACGGGGTGGGGGCCTGCGCCTAGCATCGGGCCCCATGCTCACCGATGCGGACCTCGAACTGGTGCGGCGGGCCACCGCCGTGCTCGACCGCGCCACGCTCGACGACGGCCACCAGGTGTCGGCCGCCGCCTACGACGAGCGGGGCGCGGTGTTCACCGGGATGAACGTCTCGCACTTCACCGGCGGCCCGTGCGCGGAACCCGTCGTGATCGGCCAGGCCGCCGCCTCCGGGTCCGCACCGCTGACGACGGTGGTCGCGGTCCTGGCGACCGGCAGGCAGGTCATCCCGCCCTGCGGCCGGTGCAGGCAGCAGCTGTTCGACTACTTCCCGCGGTCGCGGGCGATCATCCGCGGCAAGAACGGGCTGGAAGCGGTCCCGATCACCGACCTGCTGCCGTTCCCCTACGACTACCGGAACTACGAACCGGGCGGGCCGGCCCCGGAACTGCACGTGTGGGACCGCTACCTGGACGCGGTCCGGGACGGCGGCAAGCGCAGCACCGTGCGGGTGCACGATCCGGTGCGCCCCGGCCCGGTGCGGCTGGTGTTCGAGCACGCGGACGGATCGGTGACGACGTTGGCGGCCGAGGTGACCGGAGTGGAGCGCAAGCCCGCGGACGCGCTGACCGACGAGGACGCGGTGCTGGACGGCTTCGCCGACCTGGCCGAGCTGCGGGCCGCGCTGGCGAGGCACTACCCCGGGCTGGCCGGGTCCGCCGAAGTCGACGTGGTGCGGTTCGAACCCGCCTGGTGACCGCCTGCCGCCGACGCGGAGGGCGGGGCGGTGCAACGACCGCGGGCGGGGC
>NZ_JAIUJZ010000224.1:1783-16879 GCF_020176775.1 Saccharopolyspora sp. 6M | reverse complement strand
GCGCGCCGCAGAGCGGTCATCCGCTCCGCAGGCGCGCTCGCCCACTCGCTCGATCGAGTTGTACGACCCACCACCCGCGACCCGGCCGGGGAGTTCCCCGTCACCGGCGCGCGGGCCGGTCCGCCGCGGGACTCACCGCGCGATCTGCTGACCGCCCGGTTGCCCCTGCTGCTGCCAGTGCCGCATCGCGTGCTGCACCAAGGCGATCAGCGCCTGCTTGGTGGACTGCTGGTCCCGGGCGTCGCACGGTCCGATCGGCACGTGCGGCCCGATCGCCATCGCCTCCCGGATCTCCTCCATGCGGTGCTGCAGTTCGCCGTTGAAGCAGTTCACCGCGATCAGGTAGGGCAGCCCGCGGTCTTCGAAGAAGTCCACTGCGGAGAACGAATCCGCCAGCCTCCGGGTGTCGACCAGCACCACCGCGCCGATCGCGCCCTTGACCAGGTCATCCCACATGAACCAGAAGCGCTGCTGCCCGGGCGTGCCGAACAGGTACAGGATCAGGTCCGAATCCAGCGAGATGCGGCCGAAGTCCATCGCGACCGTGGTGCTTCTCTTGTCCGGTGTGGCCGCGAGGTCGTCCACGCCCGCGCTGGCCTCCGTCATCACCGCCTCGGTGGTCAGCGGGACGATCTCGGAGACGGAGCCGACGAACGTCGTCTTGCCGACACCGAATCCGCCCGCGACGACGATCTTCGCCGAGGTCGTGGCACCGCGCTGGGGGGCGACCGGCCCCCGAGCGCCTCCTTGGGGAGCTCTATAGCCGACGGAGTCCACTCAATACCCTTTCCATCAACAACAGGTGTGGTGCGCTACCGCTTTCGGTCACCGTCTGGTGCACGGTGACCATCCCCAGTTCCGCCATGTCGGCCAGCAACACCCTAGCCACCCCGATCGGAACGGAGAGCAGCGCTCCGACTTCGGCCACCGACCTGGGATGCCGGCACATTTCAGCGATCGACTCGTGTTCCATCCGCCCCGCCGAGCCAGGCCGGTAGGCCTCGCTCGTGGACACGAGCGTCTCCATTTGCAGCTCGTAGTTCGACCTGGTCCGGCCACCGGTCCAGGTGTACGAGCGGATGGCCGCGGGAACCTCGGCCTGCGGCTCCGGTTCTCGCTCCGGTGCGCCGAACGCCCCCCTGGACTGTTCCGGCACCGGTTCACCACCCCCCGCTTCCGGTCGGCCCGCGGGCTGCCCCCCGACGGTCCACGGAGCCGATCCCGCCGTCCCCGAACCGGGTTCCGGGGACCCGCCCCAGTCCGCGTCCGGTTCGCGGTACGTCGGGCCTTGCGTTTCCCACTCCAGCGGGGTTTCGAACGGATCGCGCCGGTCGAACGGATCCGCTGGAGGCCGGGCGGTGGGTCGCCGGGAGTGCGGCTGCCCCGACTGGGGTTGCGGTGCACCCGCGTCTCCCGGGCCCTGCTCGGCGGCCGAGTCCTCCGCCTGGTCCGCCTTCTTCCGGCGCCCGCGCCTGCCGCGGCCGCTGTCGAAGGTGAACCCGTTCATCACGTCGGCGAAGGTGTTCTCGTCCGGCTCGTCCCGTCTTCGGTCCTGCTCGCCGAACTCCGGATCGCTCATCGCGTCACCTCACCGCGGCCGGGCGGGAGAACGGATTCCTCGCGCCCTGCAGCTGGTGCCGCAGCTCCGGGGTGAGCATCTGGCCGACGCGTTCCACCAGCATCGCCATCTCGTAGGCGATCAGGCCCATGTCGCACTGCGGCGCCGCCAGCGCCGTCAGGCAGGAACCGTCGCTGATGCCCATCTGGATCAACGTGCCGTACTGCATCTCCACGATGGTCTCGGTGACCTCGCCCGCTTCGAAGCACTTCGCGGCACCGTTGGTCAGGCTCAGCAGACCGGACGAGACCGCGGCGAGCTGTTCCGCGCGGTCCTGCGGCAGGTTCGCCGAAGCGGTCAGCAGCAGTCCGTCCGCGGACACCACGATCGCGTGCGCCACGCCGGCGACGCGCTGGGTGAAGTCCGTCACCAGCCACCCGAACCGCCGGGACATCGTCTCCTGGGGAGTCATGCAACCTCCTGGCTTGTGGTCGTGGAATCGCCGAGGTCTGTCCGAACGACTCCGTGTTGCCGAATCGGTGGAACCGGACGCGGTCCTCCGCGCCCTCAGTGGCCTGGCTAGCGCTCCTTCTTCCGGTGGGGACCATCAACGACGACGTTCGAGTTCCGCACGCGCCCTCCCTACGACTCGTCCGGCGCCCGGTGCCTGCCGCGCTCGACACCGGATTGGAAGCTGGACAACCTGCCGCGCAGCGCGCTCGCGTCCCGTTCGGGGCGCTGGCCCTCCGGCCTGCTCGGACCGGCCTGCGCGCTGCCCGGGGCCAGCTGCGCCTTGGGGGTGCGGCGGGGCAACCCGGACTCGGTGAACGAGGTGGGGCTGAGGTTCGTGACGGCTTCGGCCTGGCGCCAGGACTCGTCGGTCGCGAAGGTCCAGCCGCCGTTCCCGTTCCCGTTCGCCGCCGGGGTTTCGTCGTCGGCGATCCGGCTGGAGCTCCCGGCCGGCAGGTCCGGGCCGTCCGCCTGCGCGGGGCCCGGGTCGGAACCGTCCTGCGACGACGAGGTCATGGCGCCGTTCCTCCCGAAACGCAGGCCGCCCTGCAGGTCGGCCAGTCTGCGGCTCAGCTCCTGCGGGCTGCGCTCCGCCGGGGAACCCGCGGCGGGGGCCGCGTCCGCGCGGTCCTGGTCGAGCTCGCCGATGCCGAGCGGGTCGTGCTCGTCGACGTGCACCACCGGTTCCTCGGCGGGGCCGCTGCCGTTCCGCCGCGGGAGGCCGGAGTCGGTGAAGCCGGGTTCCGGGGCGTCGACGGCCTCCGCGGCCTTCGCCTCGGCTTCGGCCTCCGCCGCGGAATCCGCGGTGAACGACCAGGAACCGCTGTCCATGATGGACGTCGCCTGCTCGTCACCGGGCCATTCCCGGCGCGCCTCCTGCTCGCGGGAGTACTCGTCGAGGTCCTCGTCCGTGATGGGCTGGAACCACTGGGTGGAGACCTCTTCGAAGATCGGCGACGAGGCGTCGTCCGCGGCGGCCGGGGCGTCCTCCGGCGCCGGCGGCCACGCCAGGTCCGAGGAGGTCCAGTCCGCGGCGAAGTCGTGCGAGTCGGCCTGCTCCGGGATGTCCACCGGGGTGAACAGGCTGCCGAGGTCGCCCGCGGACTCCTGCTGCGAGGGGCCGACGAGGCCGGCCGCCGGTTCCCGCTTCGGCAGCGGGGAGTTCGACGTGTCGCCGGGCGTGAGGAAGCCGGTGTTGAACGTGTTCCGCTCGCCGTCCGGTTCCGCCGTGCTGAACCCGGTCTCCGCCGGGTCGGCGCCGCCGGGACCGACCGGGTCCGCGGTGCCGAAGCCGGTGCTGAACCCGGTCTCGGCCGCGAAGCCGGTCTCGGCCGCGAATCCGGTGCCCGTGCTGAAGCCGGTCTCGCCCTCCGCCGTGCTGAACCCGGTCTCGGCGGTGCTGAACCCGGTCTCGCCGCCCGCGTTCCACACGAACCCGGTGTCGTCGTGCTGCGCACCGTCGAGGGCGGACGTCATCGGCTGCGGGCCGGTCCCGAAGGAACCGGAGGTCGGCATGTCGTGGTGCGCCACGCCGTTGCGCTGCCCGCCCATCGCGGGCGTGGGCTGCTGCGGGACGGACGCGCCCGCCACCACGTGCTCGGCGGGGATGTTCACAGTGGCCCGCACACCGTCCACATCGGGGCCGCCGTGCAGCTGCACGGTGACGCCGTGGCGCAGTGCCAGCCGGGAGACCACGAACAGGCCCATCCGGCGCGAGGTCGCCAGGTCGTTCTCGTCGACCCGGGACAGCCGCTCGTTGGCGGCGGCCAGTTCCTGGTCGCCCATGCCGATGCCCTCGTCGAGCACGTCCACGGTGATCGACCCGTCGCCGGCCTGGTAGCTGGAGACGGTGACCGAGGTGTCGGGCGCGGAGAAGTTCGCCGCGTTGTCCATCAGCTCGGCCATCAGCCGCACCAGGTCGCTGGCCGCGTGGCCCAGCAGCCGCACCTGCGGCGGCGGCTGCACGACGACCCGCGGGTACTGCTCGATCTCGGAGACCGCGGCGCGCAGCATGTCGCCGAGCTCGGTGGGCCGGACGAACCGCCGCGCCAGGTCGCTGCCGGAGAGCACCATCAGGTTCTCGTTGTTGCGGCGCATCCGGGTCGCGAGGTGGTCGAGCTGGAACAGCCGGGACAGCTGGTCCGGGTCCTCCTCGTCCTGCTCCAGCTGCTCGAACAGCCGCAGCTGGCGTTCCAGCAGGCCCTGGCTCCGGCGGGAGACGCCGACGAACGATTCGCTGTAGCCGTGCCGCAGCGAGGCCTGCTCGGCGGCGAGCCGCAGCGCCTGCGCCTGCACCTCGTCGAAGGCGCGCGCCACCTGGCCGACCTCTTCGGTCGTCCGGACCGGCAGCGGCCGCAGCTCGCGGGCCTCCTCACCGGACCGGATGCCCGCGACGGCGTCCGGCAGCCCGTGCTGGGCGGCGTCGAGCGCGCCCTGCCGGAGCAGGCGCAGCGAGCCGATCAGCTGGCGGGTGATCGTGGTGATCACCGCGGCGGCGATGATGAGCGAGGCCAGCAGCAGCGCCGAGTCCCAGCCCGCCGCGTTGCCCGCGTCCTCGCGGAGTTCGCTCGCCCCGGCGCGGACCTCGTCGGCGAGGTCGTTGTGGCCGTCGTCGATGAGCCCGACCACCTGGTCGGAGATGTCGTTCCACTGGGCCGCGGTCACCGGCAGCTCGCCACCGCTCATCCCGGCCATCAGGACCTGGGTGAGCATCGCGTTGCGCTGCACGATCTCCGGACCCTGCGTGGTCGCGTCCAGGCGCTCCTGCCAGTGCCGAGCGACGGTGGCGCGGGCGTCGGCGATCTTGGAGACGAGCCGGGCGCGGGAGCCCTGCAGCGCGTCGCCGGACTGCGGCGCCAGCTGGCCCTGGGAGAGTCCGCTGAGCACCCAGGCCTGCTGGAGCCGGACCTCTTCCATCATGGCGAGCATGTCCTGCAGCGCCGATGCGGTGGCGGCCAGCGTCGGCTCGGACACGGTGCTGGTGAGCGCGCGGTCCAGGGACAGCACCGAGGTGATGGCGGCGCTGTAGGCGTTGATGGTGTCGGGGGTGGACAGCGATTCGCGGCGGACCGCTTCGCGCGCGCCGTCGAGCTGTTCGAGCGCGGTGTGCACTTCGTGGTGGCGGTCGTCGACGATCTGGCCGTAGTCGATCTCACCGGGACCGGCGGAGTGCCCGATCTCCTCGTCGACGGTGGCGAAGGCGGCGTCCACTTCGGCGACCCGCCGGTCCAGCTCCTCGGCGTTGTTGATCAGAACGGCGGCGTTGCGCTCGTTCTGCAGCGCGGCGACGAGGGGTTCGACCTTCTGCGCGCCGTCCAGCACGTGCGCGACGCGCTCGTACTCGTTGGCCTGGTCGACCTGCCAGCGGATCTGGGAGATGCCGAGGCCGACCGCGAAGATCACCGGGACCAGCACGACCGCGGCGAACTTGACCGAGAGGCTCCAGTTCCGCCACTGGCCTAACCGTGCCCGCTCGCGCGGGGGAGTCGACGCCGTCACGAGCACCACCTCGGCGTCGGCCGGTCGGCCCTGCTCAGCAGGCGACCTCTTTCGAGTGAACTTGGCGTCGGGGAACGGCGCATGCGTGTGATCCCGCAATCGTCGTCTGGGTTGTCGGGGGGAAAGCGGTCCGGCGGCGGGCAGGCTCGTAGTCGGCGGGGCGAACTTCCAGCACAGAACCGTATCGGTGCGGTGGCTCCAGCGAGACCGAGCGTTACCGAACCGATCGCTACGGGCTGTGCCGGGACTGACGGCATTCCGGACACGGACACCTAACCGGGGCGAAGGAAGAGGAGGCGGTCTGCTTTCGGGTGCCTGCACTATAAACCCTGCCCCCGGGAAACAGCGGAGGGCGTTTTCGGCGCAATCGACTCCGAGCAACACCGCACGTCACGTCTTCCGGGGACGGCTCCGCACCTACCGGAACGAGGAATTTTTCACTGCGCGGAAGCAGGTTCACCTCCGGACGATCGCTGTCGGCGCTCCCGGAAAACCTTCGCCGCCGCGAGCAGCCGTGTGGTCGAGGTTCAACCGGACGTGTCACGGGACGCCTGAGGCACCCCACGTTCATCACTCTTCGTGATCGATCCGTCATCCTGTGTGGCGACATCTCTTCCCAATTGCGGCAGAGAGGTGGTTAACTTCGCCGCCGCTGAGCTTCGACATCGCATCCACCGGGTCCCCCGAGTTCCGACCGACCCGAACAGAGAACTTCCGGGAAGGAAGCATGAGCGACGCCACTCGAACCGCAATACGCGCTTACCCGCAGCACCGGGCGCGGAGGCAAACCCCGAAACCCTTCGCCGGAATCGAGCGCAGCACCGACATCACGCTGCGAACCGGTCCGGATTACCCGGCCATCGCGTCCAGCGCCGAATTCCACGACCTGCGCCGGAAGGTGATCAGGTTCGTATTTCCGATGACCGCGTTATTCCTCGTCTGGTACCTCGGCTACGTCCTGCTCGCCGCCTATCAGACCGAGCTGATGGCCCGCCCCGTGCTCGGATTGATCAACATCGGGTTGCTGCTCGGAATCGGGCAGTTCGTGTCCACGGTGCTCATCACCACCGCCTACGTCCGCTTCGCCGAACGCTCCGTCGACCCCCTCGTCGAAGAGCTGCGCGCCGAAGTGGACGCCTCCACCGCGCCGGCCGCGGACGGTGACCGGCGATGAACCACCCCCTCCCCGCCGTCGCGCAGGACTCCCCGGGCGGCTCGCTGCTGCCCGCCGACGGGCCCGCGGTCAACACGGCGATCTTCGCCGGGTTCGTGCTGCTCACCCTGTTCCTCGTCTACCGGGTCAGCAGCCGCCGCAGCACCACCGCCGACTACTTCGCCGCGGGCGGCTCGTTCACCGGCGCGCAGAACGGCATCGCGCTCTCCGGCGACTTCCTCTCCGCCGCCTCGTTCCTCGGCATCGCGGGGGCGATCGCGGTGCACGGCTACGACGGCTTCCTGTACTCCATCGGATTCCTGGTCGCCTGGCTGATCAACCTGCTGCTCATCGCCGAGCGGATGCGCAACACCGGCCGGTTCACCATGGGCGACGTGCTCAGCTTCCGGATGCGCAAGCGCCCGGTCCGCGCCGCGGCCGCCGTCTCCACGCTGGCCATCACCTTCGTCTACATGATCGCGCAGATGGCCGGGGCCGGCGGGCTCGTGGCCCTGCTGCTCGACGTGCACGGCGCGGGCGGCCAGGCGATCGTCATCGCCGTCGTCGGCGTCGTCATGGTGCTGTACGTGCTGGTCGGCGGCATGAAGGGCACCACGTGGGTGCAGATCGTGAAGGCCGCGCTGCTGTTCCTCTGCGTCGGGATGATGACGATCTTCCTGATCGGGAAGTTCGGCTACGACCCGTCGAAGCTGCTGGTCCACGCCGCCGAGAACAACCCGAACGGCCGGGACATCTTCGCGCCGGGCGTGCAGTACGGGCTGTCCTCGATGACCAGGTTGGACTTCGTCTCGCTGTCGCTGGCCCTGGTGCTCGGCGTCGGCGGGCTGCCGCACGTGCTGATGCGCTTCTACACGGTGCCGAACGCGAAGGAGGCCCGCCGCTCGGTCGTGTGGGCGGTGTGGACGATGTCCGCGTTCTACCTGTGCACCCTGATCATCGGGTTCGGCGCGGCGGCGCTGGTCGGCACCCCGACCATCCTCGACGCCCCCGGCGGGGAGAACTCGGCGGCCCCGCTGCTGGCCTACCAGGTGGGCGGCACGTTCCTGCTGGGCATCGTGGCCGCGGTCGCGTTCGCGACCATCCTCGCGGTGGTCGCCGGGCTCACCCTGACCGCGTCGGCCTCGTTCGCCCACGACATCTACGCGAACCTGATCCGGGACGGCAACGCCGACTCCGGCCAGGTCGTGCGGGTCGCGCGGTACACGGCGCTGGCCATCGGCGGGGTGTCGATCCTGGGCGGCATCGCCGTCAACGGGCAGAACATCGCGTTCCTGGTGGGGCTGGCGTTCGCGTTCGCGGCCTCGGCGAACCTGTCCACGCTGCTGTACTCGCTGTTCTGGCGGCGGTTCAACACCTCGGGAACCTTGTGGGGGATCTACAGCGGACTGGTGTCCTGCCTGGTGCTGGTCGTGCTGTCCCCGGTGGTCTCCGGCTCGCCGGACTCCATCTTCCCCGGGGTGGACTTCGCGCTGTTCCCGCTGCGCAACCCGGGCATCGTGTCCATCCCGATCTCGTTCCTGTTCGCCGCGATCGGCACGCTGTTCAGCGAGGAGACGCCCGATGAGGACCGGCGGGCCGAGATGGAGGTCCGCTCGCTGACCGGGATCGGCGCGGGCAAGGGCTGACCCGCTCCCGCGGGGCGTCCGGAGGTGCGGCTCCGGGCGCGTCCGCGCCGGTCCGGACGGCGCCGCTTTCCCCCGGAGCGGTCGTCAGGATCCCGTCCGGGGTTCGAATCCGACGCATTCCGCGACCGGCAGCCCCGGATAGCGCGGAATCCGCTCATCCCATCCGGCTCGGGTGCACCGCATGTACGTGACACCTCGTCGCGTGCGGTTCAGCGAGGGGTGCTCGCAGTACCGGCACAACCCGGCGGGAACGGCCAAACCGTCCCAGGGATCCGCGTCGTCCATCGTTTCCTCCGGTCCGCTCCGGCTCGGCGGCACGGTTCCGCGTCGGTCCGCGGCGGGCTCGCCGGAATGCCGCCGCACTCGGCCGGAAGCTTAACCGCCACCGCGATGTGGTCACTCAGCGGTGAACCTGACGATTCAGTTCACCGCATCGTGGACACTTGCGAAGTAATCGTGATCGCTCACCGCTGTCCTAGCGCGAATTCTTTTCGGAGTTCGGCAGGCGTCGGCACATTCCCCGAAGCACACGATCGGACACTCCCGGCGAACCCTCCGCGGCCGATAAGATGAACGGCGCGTTGATTGGTTCGGCTACGGGGGAAACGTCGGAACGATCTCTTCGCGAAACTCCCGGCCGGGAGCGTTCGGCCCGGCGCGGGAGCCAGGGGGAAAATCATGCACACGATCCGGAACGCCGTGCTGGCGGGAGTCGCCGCACTGGTGCTGCAAGTGCACGGCCTGGGGGCCGGAGTCGCGCACTTCGTCTTCGAATTCGGCCAGCGGCTCGCCGAGCTGAGCCGGGACGCCGGTCCCGACCGCGCCGAGGACTTCCGCGTGCCGGGGGTGAACCTGCGGGCCGGTCCCGGCACGTCGTCGGTGGTGGTGGGCGTCGGCAACCCGGGCGATCGGGTGGTGCAGCGCCGGGAGGTCGAGGGCGAGCGGGTGACCTGCCCGGACGGCCGCACGCGGCACACCTGGTCACAGGTGCTGGACCGGCGCACCCGGGTCACCGGCTACGTCAGCTCCTGCTTCCTGTGACCGCCGCGCGGACCGGGCCGGTCAGGCGGTGGCCCGGGCGGCCGCCCGCCCGGCGGTGCGCCCGGAGAACAGGCAGCCGCCGAGGAAGGTCCCCTCCAGCGAGCGGTATCCGTGCATGCCACCGCCGCCGAACCCGGCCACCTCACCGGCCGCGTACAGCCCCGGCAGCGGCGAGCCGCCCGCGCCGATGACCCGCGCGTCCAGGTCCGTCTCGACCCCGCCGAGGGTCTTGCGGGTCAGCAGCGTCAGCCGGACCGCCACCAGCGGACCCGCCGCCGGGTCCAGCAACCGGTGCGGCGGGGCGACCCGCACCAGCCGGTCCACGCTGTAGTGCCGGGCGGCGCGGATCAGCGAGATCTGCGCGTCCTTGCCCAGCCCGGAGGTGACCTGCCGGTCCCGTGCCACGATGTCCCGCTCCAGCCGCTCGGCGTCGATCAGGTCCGCGCCGGTCAGCTCGTTCATCCCGCGCACCAGCTCCGGCAGCGTGCGCCGGGTGACGAAGTCGGCGCCGCGCTTGACGAACTCGGCGACCGGGCCCGGCGTCACCTCCCCGCCGCGGGCGAGCACCTCGGCGACGTTGCGGCCGGTGAGGTCGGGGTTCTGCTCCGAACCGGACAGCGCGAACTCGCGGCTGATGATGCGCCGGTTGAGCACGAACCAGGTGTGGTCGTGGCCGGTGGAGCCGATGTGCGCCAGGGTCGCCAGCGTGTCCGCACCGGGGAACAGCGGCGGCGGCAGCCTGCGGCCGAGCGCGTCGATCCAGAACGAGGACGGTCCCGGCAGGATGCGGATGCCGTGGTCGGTCCACACCGGATCGTAGTTGCGGATTCCTTCGGTGTAGTGCCACATCCGGTCGGAGTTGATGATGCGGCCACCGGTGTCGCCGACGACCTCCAGCATCCGCCCGTCCACGTGGTCGGGCACCCCGGCGATCATCTTCTCCGGGGCGGGTCCGAGCCGCGCGGGCCAGTTCCGCCGCACCAGGTCCAGGTTCGCGCCGATGCCGCCGGAGGTGACCACGACGGCCTGCGCGCGCAGGTCGAACTCGCCGATCGCGGTGCGGGAGCTGCGCTGGCCGCGGGACACCCCGCTGGCTTCCAGCACCTCGCCGCGCACCCCGTCCACGGCACCGCCGGTGGTGGTCAACCCGGTGACCCGGTGCCGGAAGCGCAGCTCCACCCGGCCGCGCTCCTCGGCGGCGCGCACGCGGCGCAGGAACGGCTCCAGCACGCCGGGCCCGGTCCCCCAGGTGATGTGGAAGCGGGGCACCGAGTTGCCGTGCCCGGTGGCCAGCGATCCGCCGCGCTCGGCCCACTGCACCAGCGGGAACAGCGACAGCCCCTGCTGCCGCAGCCAGGACCGCTTCTCCCCGGCGGCGAAGTCCACGTAGGCCTCGGCCCAGCGGCGCGGCCAGTGGTCGTCGGCGCGGTCGAACCCGGCGGTGCCCTGCCAGTCCTGCCAGGCCAGCTCGCGGGAGTCGTGCACGCCGAGCCTGCGCTGTTCCGGGGAGTCCACCAGGAACAGGCCGCCGAAGGACCAGTGCGCCTGCCCGCCCAGCGAGGCCTCGGGTTCCTGGTCGAGCAGCAGCACGCGGCGGCCGGCGTCGGCCAGCTCGGCGGTCGCGACCAGTCCGGCCAGTCCGGCACCCACCACGATGACATCGGCGTCGAACGCCACCAGCGACTCCTCTGCTCACCCGGTCGGAAGCTCTGCGAACTATAGGCCGCCGCGCCATCCCCGACACCAGTCCGCGGGCGCCCGCTCCCGCGTTCGGCGGTGGACGTTGGGCTGAACCGCTCAAGGAGCTGCCGCCACCAGGTGGCGGACATGCGGTTATCAGCATCTGACAACGCCTCTTCCACGTCGCGGGACGTTCCGGCCAGCCTGTGAACCAGGACACAGCTCAACGGAGAGGAGTCCGCGTTGCGAGCGGTCAGAGTGCACGCCTACGGCGAGAGACCCGTGGTCGAATCGGTTCCCGATCCGGCCGTGCGGGAACCGCTGGACGTGCTGGTCGAAGTCGGGGCGGCGGGCGTGTGCCGCACCGACCTGCACATCATCGAAGGGCAGTGGGCCGACAAGAGCGGCGTCGCGCTGCCCTACATCATCGGGCACGAGAACGCGGGAACGGTCCGCGAGGTCGGCAGCGCCGTGAGCAACGTGCGGCCCGGTGACAAGGTCATCCTGCACCCGCTGGTCACCTGCGGCCTGTGCCGCCCCTGCCGTGGTGGGGACGACGTGCACTGCGAGAACTCGCTGTTCCCCGGCATCGACACCGACGGGGGCATGGCGGAGCTGCTGCGCACGAACGCCCGCTCGGTCGTCAAGCTGGACGACGGGCTGGAACCCGCCGAGGTGGCCGCGCTCGCCGACGCCGGGCTCACCGCCTACCACGCGGTGCGCAAGGCGGTGCCGCTGCTGCACCCGGGCGCGCACGTGGTGGTGATCGGCGCGGGCGGGCTCGGCCACATCGGGTTGCAGTCCCTGGTGGCGCTGACCCCGGCCGAGATCACCGTGGTGGACCGCTCCCCGGAGGCGCTGCGGCTCGCCGAGCAGCTCGGCGCGCACCACGCCGTCCGGGCCGACGGCGGTCAGGTCGACGCGGTCCGGGACATCACCGGCGGGAAGGGCGCCGAGGTGGTGCTCGACTTCGTCGGCGAGAACGGCACCGAGGCGGACGGGATCGCGATGACCCGCGACGCCGGTTCGTACTTCGTCATCGGCTACGGCGGCCGGCTCGACGTGCCCACCATCGACGTCATCTCCCGCGAGATCAACGTGGTCGGCAACCTCGTCGGCTCGTACCTCGACCTCGACGAGCTGATGACGCTCACCGCGCAGGGCAAGGTCTCGCTGCGCACCCGCACCTACCCGCTCGACGCCGCGCTGGACGCGCTCGACGACCTCGACTCGGGTCGCATCCCCGGCGGCCGCGCCATCCTCGTCCCCTGACCCGCCCCACCACGGAGGTTCGCCATGTATGAGAAGGACGGAACGAAGTACTTCATCGTCGACAGCCACATCCACGCGTGGGACGGGACGCCGGCCAACCAGGCCAACCGCTACGGCGAGGGCTTCCTGAACTGCTTCTTCGACTACCACCGGAACCTGAGCCCGGAGTCGGAGATCTGGACGCACGAGCAGTTCCAGAAGCAGAGCGAGGAGAAGATCCTCCACGACCTGTTCGAGGTCGGGTACGTCGACAAGGCCATCTTCCAGCCGACCTACCTCACCGACTTCTTCGTCAACGGCTTCAACACCACCGAGCAGGACGGTGCGCTCGCCGAGAAGCACCCGGACAAGTTCATCGTGAACGGCGGCTGGGACCCGCGGGACGGCGAGGCCGGGCTGGGCGCGCTGGAACGGCTGGCGGAGCGCTGGCAGCTCAAGGGCACCAAGCTCTACACCGCGGAGTGGAAGGGCGAGTCCAAGGGCTGGAAGCTGACCGACCCGTGGTCGTACCGGTACCTGGAGAAGTGCCAGGAGCTGGGCATCCGCAACATCCACATCCACAAGGGACCGACGATCTACCCGCTGAACCGGGACGCGTTCGACGTGGCCGACGTCGACGACGTGGCCTCGGCGTTCCCGGAGCTGAACTTCATCGTGGAGCACGTCGGGCTGCCGCGGCTGGAGGACTTCTGCTGGATCGCCACCCAGGAGCCCAACGTCTACGGCGGACTCGCGGTGGCCATGGCGTTCATGCACCACCGGCCGCGCTACTTCGCCCAGATCATCGGTGAGCTGCTGTTCTGGCTGGACGAGAACCGGATCACCTTCTCCAGCGACTACGCGATCTGGACGCCGAAGTGGCTGGTGGAGCAGTTCGTGGACTTCCAGATCCCGGAGGACATGCAGGACGAGTACGGGGTGCTGACCACCGACGTCAAGCGCAAGATCCTCGGCCTGAACGCGGCGCGGCTCTACGACATCGAGGTGCCCGCGGAGATGCGCGCCGCGGAACCCGCGGTCCCGGCCGGCCGCGAACCGGTCGCCTCCGAGCTGAACCAGGAGGTGCTGTCGTCATGACCACGGCCGTGAACCTGGAGACCGAGGTGTGGCGGGCGCTGGACGCGGTGCTCGACCCGGAGCTGGACCAGCCGGTCACCGACCTGGAGTTCGTGTCGCGGGTGGCGGTGGACCGCTCGGACGTGCAGGTCGACCTGCGGCTGCCCACCTACTTCTGCGCGCCGAACTTCGCCTATTTGATGGTCGCCGACGCGCACGACGCGGTGGCGGAGCTGCCGTGGGTGCGGCGGGTGCGGGTGCGGTTGCTGGACCACTTCGCGTCCGAGGAGATCAACGCGGGCGTCGCGGCCGGGGACGGTTTCGACGCCGCGTTCCCCGGGCTGGCGGCCGGTGAGCTGGAGGAGCTGCGCACCACGTTCCTGCGCAAGGCGCACCTGGCCTACCAGGAGCAGGTGGCCCAGCAGCTGCTGCGCTCGGGCACCGGGCTGGAGCAGCTGGTGCAGGTGCGGCTCGGCAACCTGCCGCCGAGCCAGGCGCTGGACCGGCTGCGCAGGCGGCGGGACCAGCTGGGCCTGCCGTCCGGGCCGGACGCCCCGCTGCTGGTCGACGACGCCGGCGCACCCGTGCCCGTCGAGGGGCTGTCCGCGCGGTTGCGGTTCGCCCGCACCACGCGGGTCAGCATCGAGGGCAACGCCGGCTGGTGTCGTGGCCTGCTCGACACCCGGTACGGGCCCGGCGGGGGAACCGCCCGGCCTGGCCTACATTGAGGAGCATGGACGCGCTGCCCACCGGCGGACGGAATCCGCAGCACAACGGCGCCAAGGCGCCGGCGGGGACGTTGCAGTCGGTGGGCCGCGCACTGCGCGTGCTGGAGGCGATCGCGGCCTCCCCGTGCGGGGTGAGCGCCAAGTCCCTCGCCGCCCAGCTCGACCTGACGTTGCCGACGACGTACCACCTGCTGACGACGCTGGTGGAGGCCGGGCACGTGGTGCACCTGACCGACCAGAAGGTGTTCGCGCTGGGCTACAAGGCCCGCTTCCTCGGGCAGGCCCTGTCCCGGCAGCTCGCGGTGCCGCCGGAGATCGCCGCGGCGATCCGCCGGTTGCACCACCACGCGGACGCCGCCGCGTACTACGCGATCTACCGGGACACCGAGGTGGTCATCGCGCACGTGGAGGACTCCGACCGGCGTCCTCGGGTGCAGCCGTTGGACGTGGGGTTCCACCAGGCCTCGCACGCCACGGCCTTCGGCAAGATCATGCTGGCGGCGATGGAGCAGCAGCAGCGGGCGCGGTACCTGGAGCAGGCCGGGATGACGCCGTGCACGCCGTCGACGATCCGCACCCGGGAGGCGCTGGAGGAGCACCTCTCGCACGTGCGGCAGTCGCAGATCGCCTTGGAGATCGCGGAGTTCCAGCCGGGGCTGGCGTGCATGGCCTCGCCGGTGTTCGACCCGGCGGGCTGCGTGACCGCGTCGGTGGCGATCTCGCTGCCGATCGCGGAGTTCCGCGCCCGGCGGTGGGCGGTCGAGCGCGCGGTGCGGCAGGGCGCGGTGCGGGTGACCCGCGCGCTGGTGAGCCGGCCGCGCGGCTGAACCGGGTTCTCCGGTCTGCCGCCCCCCCATGGCGGGGGGCGGCCCGGAATACCCGCGGGGGGGGGGGTTGCCCCGGGGGTGGGGGGGGGGGCCCCCCCGGTTTGGGGATATGGGTAGAGTGCGGGGC
>NZ_JAIUJZ010000224.1:0-1775 GCF_020176775.1 Saccharopolyspora sp. 6M | reverse complement strand
GGGGGGGGGGGCGCGCGCGCGGGGGGGGGGGGGGCGGGGGGGGGCCCCGGGGGGGGGGGGCGCGGGCCGCGGGGCTGACCGGGGTGCGCCGGTCTGCCGCCGCCACTGCGCGGCGCCAGACCGGAAATCCACTCGGTCGGGGTGTATCCAGCTGAAGTGCTGGCGCTCGCACCACGGTTTCGGGAATCTGGATCTAGTCCGGGCCACGTCTTGGGCCGACAGGACACCTCTTCCGAATTCCCCTTGCTGTGAAAGGAGATCCAGCATGTCCGCTGCCGCCACCACGATCTCGGACCCGCGTCGCCGAACTCGTCCACTGTGGACCAGAGGGCGCTCCGCGCTGATCCCGTTGCTGGCGCTGGGCATCGCGCTGGGCGGGCTCGGCGGAGCCGCGAACGCGGGTCCCGCGACACCGGTGCCCTGCCAGGACGGCGCGTTCTGCGCCTACCCGCACGTCGAACTCCAGGGCGAACCACACCGCGCCGAACTGCGCGCGACCGCCGTGGAGGAGTGCGTCGCACTCCCGGCCGAGCCCGAGGTGAAGTCCTTCGCCAACCAGACCGGGAAACCCGTCACGGTGTACCAGGACCCGGACTGCGACACGCACGCGGACTTCGCCACCTACCCGTCCGGTTCGCACGCGCCGCGGTCCGACTACGTGCCGCGAGCGATCAAGATCTGGTCACGCTGATCCGGCGTGGGGGGGGGGCGCGCCCCCCCCCCCCCCCCCCCCCCCCCCCCCCCCCCCCCCCCCGGGGCGGCCCGGGACCCGGTCAGGCGTCGCCGCGCACCTCGGCGGCCGCGCTCCCGGCGCCGTCCCGCACCGCGTCGGCGATGGCGCGGCCGAAGGCCGCCATGCCGCGGGCGTTCGGGTGCAGCGGCGCGGCCACCGAGGTCGGCAGCACGCCCTCCAGGTACTTGTCCTGCGGTGCGGCGCACACGTCGTGTCCCTCGCTGACCGCTCCGATGTCGACGAACTCGGCACCGTGCGCGACCGCCCGCTCGCGCAGCAGGTCGCTCAACCTGTCCACGTTGGACTGGATGTAGTCGGCGTCCCGGCCCCAGATCGGTTCCTTCGGGTAGCACCCGCCGGGCCGGACGTAGGTGCCGTAGCCCGCGACCACGACCTTCGCGTGCGGCGCGCGGGCCGCGATGCCCTCCAGCGCCGCGTCGAGGTCGCCGGAGATGCCGTCGACGCGGGTGGCGAGTTCGTCGCCGTGCGCCGTGTACTTCTCCGCGCAGGACCGCCCGATGGGTTCCGGCAGCGCGTTCAGGCAGCTGACCGCGGCACCGACCAGGTCCACGTCGTTGCCGCCGATGGTGAGGGTGACCAGGTCGGTGGTGGTGCTCAGCGCGTCGAACTGCGGGGGGAGGAAACCGTGCTGGCGGCCGGTGAAGTCCTCGATCTCGGCGCCGGAGCAGGTCGCGTCGGTGAGCTCCGCGCCGAGCGCGTCGGCGACGACCCGCGGGTAGTTCCGGGTGGAGCGCAGGCACGCGAGGTTCGGGTCCGGTCCGGGGATCAGCGGGCCGGCGGCGGCGGAGTCGCCGAGCGCCACGTAGTGGATCGGTGCCGCGGCGGTAGACGTCGCGGCGGGCGGTGCCGCGGTGAGCGCGTCGGCGGCGTGCGCGGGCACCGGTGCCAGCGCGCAGGCCACGAGGGCGGCGGCCGCGCCCCGGCGGAGCGCCCGGCGGGGGTGCGCGGCGGTCCGGTCGAGGCGTCGTCGGCGGCCGGGACCGGCGGGAGGGATGTCCACGGAGACCTCCGGGAGGGGGCG
>NZ_JAIUJZ010000223.1:0-5532 GCF_020176775.1 Saccharopolyspora sp. 6M | reverse complement strand
CCCTGCCCACCCCCGAGCGCAAGACTCCGGCGACGCTGCGGCGCCTGCAGGAGAAGACGGTCCCGCAGCTGCGCGAGTTGTGGAACGTCGGCACCGCCATCGGCCCGCACCGCCTCACCCCCCGGATGCGGACGGCCCAGATCGGTGCCGCGATCGTCGCCACCGGCGTGCTCAGCACCGTACACACCCGGCGCCCCCCCCCCCCCCCCCCCCACCCACACGCCCCCCCCGGCAACCCCCCCCCCGCCGGCCCCGCCCCCCCCCCCCCCCCCCCCCCCCGCCCCCCCCCGGCGCGCCCACCGACCCCGTCGACGGCTGGATCAGCCAGGCCACCGCGGTCCTCGAAGCGAACGGCGTCCCCCGCGAGCAGATCGACCCGTCCGCGCTGCGCACGATCATCCTGCACGAGTCCGGTGGCGACCCGGCCGCGGCCAACGGCTGGGACTCGAACGCCGCGGCGGGCACCCCGTCGAAGGGCCTGATGCAGACGATCGACCCGACGTTCCACTCGTACGCGGTGCCGGGGCACCAGGACATCTGGAACCCGGTGGACAACATCGTCGCCGCCACCCGCTACTCCATCGACCGGTACGGCTCGATCTCGAACGTGCCCGGCGTGCAGGGCGTGAGCTCCGGCGGCTCGTACGAGGGCTACTGAGCGGTTCCGGTGGCGCGCCGTTCGGCGTCGAGGCTCTCCAGGGTGCCTTCGAACGCCTCCTCCACCAGTTCGCGCATCGCCGCTTCGGCGCGCGCCGGATCCCCGCCGCGGACGCACTCGGCGATCTCGCAGTGCAGCCGGAGCGCGACCGGCTTCGGGTGCTCCGGCATGAGGCCGCGGCCGGTCCGCCAGCGCAGGACCTCGCCGAAGACGTCCTCCAGCTGCGCGAACATCTCGTTGCCGGAGGCGGCCAGCACCAGCCCGTGGAAGGCGACGTCGGCCTCCAGGAAGGTCTCCAGGTCGCCGGCGCGGGCGGTGGCGACCATCCGCTCGGCGAGCGCGACCAGCCGGGCCGCCTGCTCGTGACCGGCGTTGCGGGCCGCGGCGGCCGCGGCGACCGGTTCGACCGCGGTGCGCAGCTCGGCCAGCGTGCGGACCTGCGCGGACCGATCCACCGCCAGCAGCCAGCGGATCAGCGCCGGGTCGAAGGTGTTCCACTCGGCGCGCGGGCGCACCACCACGCCGACGCGCTTGCGGCTGACCACCAGCCGGATCGAGGCCAGGGTGCGCACCACCTCGCGGGCGACGCTGCGGGAGATGCCGAACCGCTCCTCCAGCCCGTCGATCCGCAGCACGCTGCCCGGCGGGTGCACTCCCGCGCTGATCTCGTGGCCGAGCACGTCGACCACCTGCCCGTGCAATCCGCCGCTCACCGGGCTCCTTCCGTCGACGGCCCACTCTTCCAGCAACGCCCCGGAGGCCGCGGGCGCCTGACCGCACTATGCCGGTGACCCGGCTAACAGAGCCGACTTAATCGGTTCACCTGACCCAAAAGTCATACTTATTGGGGATCTACTCCTAGGCTGGGCCGCGACCGAGCTCAGCGAGGAGCCCCCATGCCATTGCCGCACCCGACCGCAGCCCTGCTCGCGCAGGCCCCGCCCGCAGCCTGGACCGGCCATGACACCCGCCTGCTGGCCGCCGCGGTCGCCGGCATCGCCGTCATCGTCCTGCTGATCAGCTGGGTGAAGCTGCACCCGTTCCTGGCGCTCGCGCTGGGCGCCACCACCCTCGGCGTCACCGCCGGGATGCCGTTCGCCGACCTCGTCGACACCTTCACCGAAGGGCTCGGCTCGACCGTCGGGGACGTGGGGCTGCTCGTCGCGCTCGGAGCCATGCTCGGCAGGCTGCTCACCGACACCGGCGGCGCCGAGCAGATCGTGGAGACCGTGCTCGCGCGCACCACCCGCCGCACCCTGCCGTGGGCGATGGTGTTCATCGCGGCGCTGCTCGGCCTGCCGATGTTCTTCGAGGTCGGCGTCGTGCTGCTGGTGCCGGTCGTGGTCATGGTCGCGGCCCGCTCCGAGCAGCCGATGCTGCGGATCGGGATCCCCGCGCTCGCCGGGCTGTCCATCCTGCACGGGCTGGTACCGCCTCACCCGGGGCCGCTGGCCGCGGTGGACGCGCTCGGCGTCGACCTGGGCACCACGCTCGCGCTCGGCATCGTGGTGGCCATCCCCACCGCCATCGTCGCCGGACCCGTGTTCGGCTCGTTCATCGCGAAGCGGGTCGAGCTGCCCGCCGCGTCCACGCTGCTCGGCAAGGCCCCCGGCCCGGACAGCGAGGGCAGGCGGCCCGGATTCGCGCTGTCGGTGCTGATGCTGCTGCTGCCGGTGCTGCTGATGCTCGGCAAGTCCGTCGCCGACCTGGCGCTGACCGAGGGCACGGGCGCCTACGCGGTGCTGGACACCCTCGGCACGCCGGTGGTGGCGCTGGCGCTGACCGTGCTGCTGGCCATGGGCACGCTCGGGCCGCGCTCCGGGATCGGGCGCGAGCGGCTCTCCGGCATCGTCGGCTCCTCGCTGCCGCCGGTCGCCGGGATCATCCTCATCGTCGGCGCGGGCGGCGGGTTCAAGGAGACCCTCGTCGAATCCGGCGTCAACACGATGATCACCGACCTGGCCGCGGGCGCCCACCTGTCGCCGCTGGTGCTGGCCTGGCTGATCGCCGTCGGCATCCGGGTCGCCACCGGTTCCGCGACCGTCGCCACCATCTCCGCCGCCGGGATGGTCGCGCCGCTGGTCGCCGGGCTGGACCCGGTGCACGGGGCGCTGGTCGCGCTGGCCATCGGATCCGGTTCGGTGTTCTTCTCGCACCTCAACGACGCCGGGTTCTGGCTCGTGAAGGAGTACTTCGGGATGACCGTCGGGCAGACCCTCAAGACCTGGTCGGCGATGGAGACCATCCTGTCCGTCGTCTCGTTCGCGGTGATCTGCCTCTTGGAGCTGCTGCTGTAGCCGGAGGGACCGCTCCCGCGGCCGGTATGATGGTTGGTCGGACTTTCGCCAGGGACGCATCGCACCCGTCCGGCACATCCGTCCGGCACATCACGGTTGAGCACGAGGTGGAACCAAGTTGTCCAATGCCCGAGCTGATCGGGAACCCGACCGCACCGACGACCTAGCCGCCGAGCAGCAGTACGTCTCGACGCTCTACGACAAACTCGACGAACTCCGCCGGGACGCCACGAAGCGGCTCACCGACACGCTGCGCGAAACCGGCGGGACGCCGCAGGCCCGGACCGAGCGCGACATCTCCACCACCATGTACACCGACAAGCTGACCCAGCTCAGCGCGGTCGAGCACGGGTTGTGCTTCGGGCGCCTGGACCTGGACAGCGACGAGGTCTTCCACATCGGACGGATCGGCCTGTTCGACGAGGAGCGGGAGTACGAGCCGCTGCTGATCGACTGGCGCGCCCCGGCGGCGCGTCCGTTCTACCTGGCCACCGCCGCCGCCCGCGAAGGCGTGTGGCGGCGCCGCCACCTGCGCAGCAAGTGGCGCACCGTGGTGGACCTCGAGGACGAGATCCTCGACCTGGACGCCGGCGAGCAGGGCAGCGACCTCGGCCTCGCCGGGGAGGCGACGCTGCTGGCCGCGCTCGACGCGCGCCGCACCGGCCAGATGGGCGACATCGTCGCCACCATCCAGGCCGAGCAGGACCGCATCATCCGCGCCCCCATGAACGGGGTGCTGGTGGTGCAGGGCGGGCCGGGCACCGGCAAGACGGCGGTCGCGCTGCACCGCGCCGCGTTCCTGCTCTACACCTACCGCGAGCAGCTGACCAAGCGCGGCGTGCTCGTGGTCGGGCCGAACTCGACGTTCCTGCGCTACATCGGGCAGGTGCTGCCGTCGCTCGGCGAGACCGGCGTGCTGCTGTCCACCGCCGGGCAGCTGTTCCCCGGCATCGACGCCACCGCCCTCGAACCGGCGGAGGCCGCGGAGATCAAGGGCCGCGGCGCGATGGTGCAGGTGCTGAACTCGGCCGTGCGGGACCGCCAGCGGGTGCCGCGGGAACCGATCGAGGTGCTGTTCGACCGGGAGCCGCTGACCATCGGCAAGAACCTCGTCTCGCACGCCCGCAGCCGCGCCCGCCGGTCCCGCAAGCCGCACAACCACGCCCGCAAGATCTTCCGCAAGGAGATGGTCTCCGGGCTGACCAGGCAGGTGGCCGACCGGCTCGGCCGGGACCTGTTGGACCGCCGCGACCTGGACGACATCGGCGCCGAGCTGCGCGCCGACGACGCGGTCACCGAGGTGCTCGACTCGCTGTGGCCGCAGCTGACGCCGCAGCAGCTCCTCGACGACCTGCTCAGCGTGCCGAAGCGGCTCACCACCGCCGCCCGCAAGCACCTCACCGACCAGGAGCGGCAACTGCTGCTGCGCGCGCCGGGGTCGGCGTGGACGCCCGCGGACGCCGCGCTGCTGGACGAGCTGGCCGAACTGCTCGGCGAGGACGACACCAAGGCCCGTGAGGAGCAGGCGCGGCAGGAGCGCGAGGAACTCGCCTACGCCCAGGGCGTGCTGCACATCATGGAGCAGGATGAGGAGATCGCCGACGAGGAACGGCTCCGCGTCTCCGACGTGCTCGACGCCGAACTGCTCGCGCAGCGCCACCGCACCCGCAGCGACCTCACCGCCGCCGAACGCGCCGCCGAGGACCGCACCTGGACCTTCGGGCACGTCATCGTCGACGAAGCCCAGGAGCTGTCCACGATGGCGTGGCGGGTGCTGATGCGCCGCTGCCCCAGCCGGTCGATGACGCTCGTCGGCGACATCGCCCAGACCGGGGCGCTCGGTGGCGCGGCGTCGTGGGACGAGGTGCTGTCGCCGTACGTGATGGACCGGTGGAAGCTCGCCGAGCTGACCGTCAACTACCGGACGCCCGCCGAGATCATGGCGGTCGCCGCGGACGTGCTCGACGAGCTCGACACCGACCTGGAGGCGCCGACCTCGGTGCGCACCAGCGGGCACGAGCCGTGGACGCGGCGGGTGCCGGCGGCCGAGCTGGCCGCCGAACTGCCGGACCTGGTGCGGGCCGAGCTCGCGGCCATCGAGGGCACCCTCGCGGTGCTGCTGCCGCCGGAACACCTCGCCGAGGTCGGTGGCCGCATCGCCGAGCAGGTGCCGGAGGCCGAGGTGGGCGCCCAGGAGGATGGCCTCGAAGCGCGGGCCGTGGTGCTCACCGTCGAGCAGGCGAAGGGGCTGGAGTTCGACTCGGTGCTGGTCGCCGACCCGGACCGGATCCTCGGCGAGTCGGCGCGCGGGCTCAACGACCTGTACGTGGCCCTGACCCGCGCCACCCAGCGCCTCGGCGTGGTCCACACCGGCGCGGCCCTCCCGGCCGTCCTGGGGGCGCTCGGCGAGGAGTGATCCCCGCGGCGGGGGGGCCCCCCCCGGCCCCCCCCCCCCCCCCCCCCCCCCCCCCCCCCGGGCGGGGGGGGGGGGGGCCCCGCCCCCCGCCGACTCCCCCGCCCCCGCCGGGCGTCTCCACGACTCTGCCCACGGCCAGCTCCGGACCGGTCATGCCGTCC
>NZ_JAIUJZ010000222.1:0-12080 GCF_020176775.1 Saccharopolyspora sp. 6M | reverse complement strand
GCCGGCGCCGCGCCGCGGGCCCCCCCCCCCCCCCGGGCGGGGGGGGGGGCCCGGGGGGCGCCCCCCCCGCCCCCCCCCCCCCCCCCCCCCCCCCCCCCCCCACCGCCCTCAGCTCCCCGAGCGCTTGCGTGCGCGGTCGGCCGCCGCGACCTCGATCGCTTCGTCCAGCGACCGGCGGAACACCGCGATCTCGTTGCCGCTCAAGCGGAAATGGGCTTCGCCGTCCGGCAGCCGCAGTTCGACGTCGCCCGCGATGACACCGATCTCGCACATCGCGACGTCCGCCGAGTCGGCCGAGCAGCGGCACAGCCACTCGCGCTGCGGCTCGTCGTCGATTCCCGGAACAAGGGTCGTCATGGTCAGCTCCTCGCTATAGATGTACTTCTATTTCGCCTCCTTGATCTTGATCGGTCAATAGATGTCCATCTATCGTTTGATCAATGCCCGAATGAGTCGGCACGGTAGCGTTCCAGTAGCAGCGCGTGACGAATCGAGGGAGAGGCCATGCCGACCAGCTACGGACTCGTGGCCGACGTCCTCCGACGCAAGATCATCTCCGGCGAGTACGCCCCGGACACCACGCTGCCCAAGCAAGCGGATCTGGCGGCGTCGTTCGAGGTCAACCTCGGTACCGTGCGCCGCGCCATCGCACTGCTGGAAGCCGAAGGCCTCGTCACCCCGATCCGGCGACGCGGAACGGTCGTCCGGTCCCAGCCACCGATGCGGCGGCTCGGCGCGGAGCGCTACGCGAAGAGCAAGTGGAAGCACGGCGACGTCGTCGCCTTCGCCGCCGACCGCGAAGCCTCGGGCAGGACGTGGCAGGCGACCGACCAGAGCAACGCCGTGCGCCGGACCGGAGCCGACGAGGACACCGCCGAAGCCCTCGGAATCGAACCCGGCACCGAGGTGTACGAACGCGCTCGGCTGGTCACCGACCGGCGCACACCCACGCACACGCTGACCAGCTACTACCGCGTCGAAGACGTGGCGGGAACGGCGTTGGTCGCCCCCACCGCCGGACCGGCCGGACGCGGCGGCGGATTCGCCGTCCTCACCGCGCAGGGCCTGGAACCCGATCGCATCACCGAATCGGTGCACGCGCGCATGCCCACACCGGACGAGATCGCCATGCTCGAACTCCCCGCGGGCGAACCCGTGATGATCCTCGAACGGATAGTCACCACCGCCGAAGACCGCCCGGTGGAATTCGCCCGCGGGGTGCACGCGGCCAGCCGATTCCACTGGTCGTACACGTTCACGATCCCGGACTGATCTCGACGAGGGGGACTCCAGTGGTACCGACCGAATTGCTCGCCGACGTGCGGACGTTGTGGGACTACCACGACCTGCGGCACGAGCCGCGCCGGTGCGACGTGGCCGTGGGGCTCGGCAGCCACGACCTCGGGGTCGCCACCCGCACCGCCGAGCTGTACCACGAGGGCTGGTTCCCGCGGATCGTGTTCACCGGCGCCAACGCGCCCACCACCGTCGAGCGGTTCCCGCGCGGCGAGGCGGTGCACTTCCGGGAGCACGCGCTGGAGCTCGGCGTGCCCGACGCGGCCATCACCGTGGAGCCGGCCGCCACCAACACCGGCGAGAACATCGACCTCACCCGCGCGCTGCTGGCCGAGCAGGGCCTGCTGCACGCCTCGGTCACGCTGATCTCCCGGCCGTACCAGCAGCGCCGCGCGCTCGCGACGGCGAAGCAGCGCTGGCCGGAGGCGGAGTTCCGCTGCGCCGCGACCCGGCAGTCGCTGGCGGACTACGTCGAGAGCATCGGCGACCCGGACCGGGTGATCACCATGCTGGTGGGCGACACGCAGCGCATCACCCGCTACGCCGAGCTCGGGTTCGCCGTCCCGCAACCCGTGCCCGCCGAGGTGCACGAGGCGTACCTGCGGCTCGTCGACGCGGGGTACACCGGCCGGCTCATCCCGAGCTGAGGCCGACCGAGGACACCGGCCACAGGCGGTAGCCGGTCCAGCCGTCCTGCTGGACCACCCACTTCGCCGGAACGCCCGGGTTGACCCCGCCCTGCGGCCACACCGTCAGGTAGGTGGCGGTGCTGCGCTCGTCCTTGGGCTTGCGCAGGGTGCTCAGCGAGACGCCGGCGACGGCCCGGGGATGGAGCTTGAAGATCATCCGGCTCGCGCGTGGCCGGTTCGGCGGGAAGATCCCGTGAACCGGCCCACGCGAAAAGCCGTGCGGTGCAGGGTGAATCGTGCGAAACCGCCGCGAACGGATCAGACCGCGAGCGGCAGCGCCGTCGGGTGCACCGGCGACGGCAGGTCGGAGGCGCCGGTCAGGTGCGCGTCCACCGCGTTCGCCACCGAGCGGCCCTCCGCGATCGCCCACACCACCAGCGAGGCGCCGCGGTGCGCGTCACCGCACACGAACACGCCCGGCGCCGAGGTCTCCCAGCCCGAGCCGCAGCCGATGGTGCCGCGCCCGGACAGCTCGATGCCGAGCCCGTCCAGCAGCGGCATGTGCTCCACGCCTTCGAAGCCGATCGCGAACAGCGCCAGGTCGCACGGCACCTCCTCGGCTTCCGCGGACACCGGCACCACCTGCCGCCTGCCGTCGGCGTCCCGCTCCACGCGCACCTCGCGCAGCCGCACCGCGCGCACGTGGCCCTCGTCGTCGCCGACGAACTCCTCCACGGCGACCGCGAACTTCCGCTCGCCCGCTTCCTCGTGCGCCGGGTAGGTGCGCAGCACGTACGGCCAGGTCGGCCACGGCGACAGGTCGTCGTCGCGGCGCGTCGGCGGCTGCGGGTACTGGTCGAGCTGGGTCACGCTCAGCGCGCCCTGCCGGGTCGCGGTGCCGTAGCAGTCGGCGCCGGTGTCGCCGCCGCCGATGACGACGACGTGCTTGCCGTGCGCGGAGAGCGGGGTGGGGCCGTCGCCCTCCACCTCGCGGTTGGCGGGCACCAGGTGCTCCATCGCCAGGTGCACGCCGGCCAGCTCGCGGCCCGGCACGGTGCGGTCGTCGCGGCCGCGCAGCGCGCCCACCGCGAGCACCACGGCGTCGTGCCCGGCCCGCAGCCGCTCCACGGTCAGGTCCACGCCGACCTCGCAGCCGGTGACGAACTTCGTGCCCTCGGCGCGCATCTGGGCCAGCCGCCGGTCCAGGACGGACTTCTCCATCTTGAACTCGGGGATGCCGTAGCGGAGCAGGCCGCCGATGCGGTCGTCCCGCTCGTACACCGTCACCTCGTGCCCGGCGCGGGTCAGCTGCTGGGCCGCGGCCAGCCCCGCCGGGCCGGAGCCGACGACGGCGACCCGGTTGCCGGTGTGCGATTCGGGCGGGCTCGGGTGCACCTGGTCCTGGTCCCAGGCGACCTCCGCGATGGTCTCCTCGACGCGCTTGATCGTCACCGCGCCACCGGCGTCCGGGGAGATCGCCAGCACGCACGCCGCCTCGCACGGGGCGGGGCACAGCTTCCCGGTGAACTCCGGGAAGTTGTTCGTCGCGTGCAGCCGGTCGCTCGCCCGGTCCCACTGGCCGCGGCGCACCTGGTCGTTCCACTCCGGGATGAGGTTGCCCAGCGGACAACCCGCGGAACCCGAGTGGCAGAAGGGGATTCCGCAGTCCATGCAGCGCGCGGCCTGCGTGGACACCTCCGCCTTCTGGTCCGAAGTGGACAGCGCGGCGTAGACCTCGCGCCAGTCGCCGAGCCGCTCGTCGTACGGGCGCTTGGGCGCCTCGGCCCGGGAGAACTTCAGGAAACCCTTCGGGTCAGCCACGGGACGCCTCCATGATCGCCTCTTCCACGTCGCGGCCCTCGGAGCGGGCCAGCCGCATCGCCTCCAGCACCCGCGCGTAGTCGCGGGGCATGATCTTCGAGAACGCCGCGGAACGCCGCGTCCAGTCCCCCAGCAGCGACGCCGCCACCGTGGAACCCGTGAGCTCGTGGTGGCGCCGGACCACCTCGTGCAGCCACTTCAGGTCCTTCGCCGTCGGCTGCTGCACGTCCACCATCGCCGTGTTCACCCGAACCGGGTCGAGGTCCAGCACGTAGGCGATGCCGCCGGACATGCCCGCGGCCACGTTGCGCCCGGTGCCGCCGAGCACCACCGCGCGCCCGCCGGTCATGTACTCGAAGGCGTGGTCTCCCGCGCCCTCGGCGACCGCGGTGGCCCCCGAGTTCCGCACGCAGAACCGCTCCCCGACCTGGCCGCGCAGGAACAGCTCGCCGGAGGTGGCGCCGTAGCCGATCACGTTGCCCGCGATCACCTGGTCCTCGGCGGCGAACGCCGAATCCCGGTGCGGGCGCACCACGACGCGGCCGCCGGAGAGGCCCTTGCCGACGTAGTCGTTCGCGTCGCCGACCATCTCCAGCGTCACGCCCGGCGGCAGGAACGCACCCAGCGACTGCCCGGCCGAGCCCTCCAGCTCCACCCGGATCGTGTCGTCCGGCAGGCCCGCGCCGCCGTAGCGGCGGGTGACCTCGGCGCCGAGCAGGGTGCCGACGGTGCGGTTGACGTTGCGCACCGGCAGCCGCAGCCGCACCGGGTGCGCGTCCTCCAGCGCCGCCTCGGCCAGCTGGATCAGCGTGCGGTCCAGGGCGTGGTCGAGGCCGTGGTCCTGCTCGCGGACGCGGCGGCGCACCGCCGAGTACGGGGTCTCCGGCTCGGCGAACAGCGGCGACAGGTCCAGGCCGGTGGCCTTCCAGTGCTCCACCGCCTCGTCGGTGCGCAGCGCGCCGACCTGGCCGATCGCCTCGTCCAGCGTGCGGAAGCCCAGCTGCGCCAGGTGCTCGCGGACCTCCTCGGCGACGAACTCGAAGAAGTTGACCACGTGCTCGACCTGGCCGTTGTAGCGCTTGCGCAGCTCCGGGTTCTGGGTGGCCACGCCCACCGGACAGGTGTCCAGATGGCAGACGCGCATCATCACGCAGCCCTCCACCACCAGCGGCGCGGTCGCGAAGCCGTACTCCTCGGCGCCGAGCAGCGCGGCGACCACCACGTCGCGGCCGGTCTTCATGCCGCCGTCGACCTGCACGGTGATCCGGTCCCGCAGCCCGTTGAGCAGCAGCGTCTGCTGCGTCTCGGCGAGCCCGATCTCCCAGGGGGTTCCCGCGTGCTTGAGCGAGGTCAGCGCCGCCGCACCGGTGCCGCCGTCGTGCCCGGACACCAGCACCACGTCCGCGTGCGCCTTGCTCACGCCGGCCGCGACCGTGCCCACGCCGACCGAGCTGACCAGCTTCACGTGCACCCGCGCCCGGTCGTTGGCGTTCTTCAGGTCGTGGATCAGCTGCGCCAGGTCCTCGATCGAGTAGATGTCGTGGTGCGGCGGCGGCGAGATCAGCCCGACGCCGGGCGTGGAGTGCCGCGTCTTCGCGATCCACGGGTACACCTTGTGCGCGGGCAGCTGGCCGCCCTCGCCGGGCTTCGCGCCCTGCGCCATCTTGATCTGCACGTCGGTCGCGTTGACCAGGTATTCGCTGGTGACGCCGAAGCGGCCGGAGGCGACCTGCTTGATGCCGGAGCGCCGCTCGTCGTCGTAGAGCCGGTCGGCGTCCTCGCCGCCCTCGCCGGAGTTGGAGCGGCCGCCGATGCGGTTCATCGCGATCGCCAGCGTCTCGTGCGCCTCCGCCGAGATCGCGCCGTAGCTCATGCCGCCGGTCGCGAACCGCTTCATGATCTCCGAGATCGGCTCGACCTCGTCGATCGAGATGGGGGCCCGGCCGCTGTCGAACTTGAACATGCCGCGCACCGTGCCGCCCTTGCGGGCCAGCCGGTCGCACTCGGCGGTGTACTCGCGGTACGCCTCGACCTTGCGGGTCTTCGTGGCGTGCTGGAGCAGGAACACCATCTCCGGGGAGAACAGGTGCAGTTCGCCTTCGCGCCGGTACGAGTACTCGCCGCCGACCTCCAGCCTGCGGTGCGCCCGGTCCGTCGGGTTGTCCGGGTAGGCGCGGCGGTGCCGCTGCGCGACCTCCTCGGCCAGCGCGTCCAGCTCGACCCCGCCGAGCTGGGTGCCGGTGCCGGTGAAGTACTCGGCGACCAGTTCCTTCGACAGGCCGACGGCCTCGAAGATCTGCGCGGCCGTGTAGGCACCGACGGTGGAGATGCCCATCTTCGACATCACCTTCAGCACGCCCTTGACCAGCGCCTGCACGTAGTTGCGGACCGCCACCCGCGGCCGGATCCCGGTGATCTGGCCGGTCGCGATCATGTCCTCGATCGTCTCGAAGGCCAGGTACGGGTTGACCGCGGCGGCACCGAAGCCGAGCAGCGCGGCGATGTGGTGCACCTCGCGGGCGTCCCCGCTCTCCACCACCAGCGCCACCTTCAGCCGCTCCTTGGTGCGCACCAGGTGGTGGTGCACCGCGGAGACCAGCAGCAGCGACGGGATCGGCGCCATCCGGTGGTCCGAGTCCCGGTCCGAGAGCACTAGTACCCGGGCGCCCGCGCGAATCGCCTCGGAGGCCTCCTCGCGCACCCGTTCGACCGCCTCCGCCAACGCCGCGCCACCGCCGTCGGCCTCGTACAGGCCGGACAGCACGGTGCAGGCGAAACCGGGCAGGTCGCCGTCGGAGTTGATGTGGATGAGCTTCGCCAGCTCGTCGTTGTCGATCACCGGCGTCGGCAGCACCACGTGCCTGCACGAGGCCGCGACCGGCTCCAGCAGGTTCTGCTCCGGGCCCATCACCCGCGCCACCGAGGTGACGATCTCCTCTCGGATCGCGTCCAGCGGCGGGTTCGTGACCTGCGCGAAGTGCTGCACGAAGTAGTCGTAGAGCAGCCGGGAGCGCTGCGAGAACGCGGCCTGCGGGGTGTCCGACCCCATCGAGCCCAGCGGTTCTCCCCCACCGGAGGCCATCGGCGCCAGCAGCAGCGACAGCTCCTCCTCGGTGTAGCCGAACGTCAGCTGGCGGCGCACCACCGACTCGTGGCTCTGCACCACGTGCTCGCGGTCCGCGAGCTGCCCCAGGTTCAGCTGGCCCGCGTGCAGCCACTCCTCGTAGGCGTGCTGCTCGGCGAGCTCCGTCTTGATCTCGTCGTCGTCGACGACGCGACCCTGCTCGGTGTCGATCAGGAACATGCGGCCCGGCTGCAGCCGGCCCTTCGCGACGATCTCCGCCGGGTCCAGGTCGAGCACCCCGGACTCGCTGGCCAGCACCACCCGGTCGTCGGAGGTGCGCCACCAGCGCGCCGGGCGCAGCCCGTTGCGGTCCAGCACCGCGCCCACCAGGGAACCGTCGGTGAAGGTGACGCAGGCCGGGCCGTCCCACGGCTCCATCAGGCCCGCGTGGAAGCGGTAGAACGCCTTGCGCTTCGGGTCCATCTCGGCGTGGTTCTCCCACGCCTCCGGGATCATCATCAGCACCGAGTGCGGCAGCGAGCGCCCGCCCAGGTGCAGCAGCTCCAGCACCTCGTCGAACGAGGCCGAGTCCGAGCCGTCCTCGGCGCAGATCGGGTACAGCCGGGACAGGTCGCCCGGGATCAGGTCGGACTCCAGCAGCGCCTCCCGGGACCGCATCCGGTTCCGGTTCCCGCGGATCGTGTTGATCTCGCCGTTGTGCGCCATGTAGCGGAACGGGTGCGCCAGCGGCCACGACGGGAAGGTGTTCGTGGAGAACCGGCTGTGCACCACCGCGATCGCCGAGACCAGGCGCTCGTCGGTGAGGTCCGGGAAGAACAGCGGCAGCTGCTCGGTGGTCAGCATGCCCTTGTAGACGAAGGTGCGCGCCGACAGCGACGCGAAGTACAGCTCGGCGCCCTCCCGCGCGGACTCCCGCTCGGCGCGCTTGCGCAGGCAGAACGCCAGCCGGTCCAGCTCCAGCCCGGCCTGCCCGGCGGAGCCCTCGACCAGCAGCGTCGCGAAGTGCGGCATGCACTCCAGCGCGGTGGTGCCCACCCCGGCGGCCTCCGGTGCGATCGGCACCTCCCGCCAGCCCAGCACGCGCAGGTCCTCTTCGATCGCGATGCGCTCCACCAGCGCCACCGCCGCGGCGCGCAGCTCGGGATCGGCGGGCAGGAACGCGATGCCCGCCGCGTAGCGCGCGCGGCCGGCCGCATCCGGTTCGGGCAGGTCGAAGCCCGTGCGGGAGCGCAGCAGCTCGTCCGGCAGCTGCAGCAGCACCCCGGCGCCGTCACCGCTGGTCGGTTCCGCGCCGGCGGCCCCGCGGTGGTCGAGATTCGCCAGCGCGGTCATCGCATCGGACACGATGCCGTGCGAGCGGCGCCCCTGGACGTCGGCCACCATGGCGACCCCGCAGGAATCGTGCTCGGAAGCGGGGTCGTACAGACCCTGAGCGGCGGGAAAGGCAGAGAAGACCACTGCGCAAACCTCCCTCGTCGGTACTCGTGCGGAAAGACCACCGCGCACTCGCGTTGATCTCTTCTGGGCACGGGACGACGCTGGCCCGCGTGGGCGTCCGGCGCTGGACGGGTGGTCGGCCGAGCCGGGCAGCGGCACCGCACTCGGCGAAACGAGATGTTCGGCGGCCGAACCGGGCACCGGTGGCGACCGGGCTCGTGGGACTCGGTCCCGCAGGCGGTGCGGGACCGGGGAAGGCCACGAGCGCCTGGGACCGCGACCCCGGATTGGGACCGCGACCCCGGATTGAGATCGCGACCCCGGATTTCGACGAACCTTAACAAGCACGATACCCGGCAGCAGCACCGCAAGTCAGCTCTCGGCCCGCGTGAATATTCCGACGTCCGACCGAACCGCGTCAACCCCGCGGGCCCGCGGAACCCCTGGGCACCCGGCAACCGGGCAGGACGATCAGCTCCTGGTACCTTTCCAGCTCGGGGCGCTCGCGGCAGCGAATTCCGGTGCGTTCGCGCGGGCGTCGCCGTCCGCCACCGCACCCGGTGCGCACCCGTGGCGCACCGGCCCGACCACGAGGACGCCATGCTCGGGTTCCGCCGCCTCCCCGCCCTGCTGCTGACCGTGCTGGCCCTGCTGTTCGCAGGCACCGCGTGCGCCACGCGCACGCCCTCCCCGGCACCCGAAGCCCCCGTCGAGGACCCGGCGGCCGCGTTCCCCGCGCAGATCGCCCTCGACGGCCAGGAACCGATCACGCTGCCCCAGCAGCCCAAGCACATCGTGTCGCTGAGCCCCACCGCCACCGAATCGCTCTACGCCATCGGCGCGGGCGACCAGGTGGAGGCCGCCGACCGGTCCTCCTCCTTCCCCGCCGACGCCCCCCGCACCGAGCTGAACGCGCTCAGCAGCGACGCCGCGGCCGTCGCCGGGCACGACCCGGACCTGGTGATCGCGCCCGACGGCGCCGGGAAGCTCGTCGAGGGGCTGCGCGAGCTGGAGATCCCGGTGCTCGTGACGCCCGCCGCGACATCGCTGGACGACGCCTACGCGCAGATCGAGACCCTCGGCCAGGCCACCGGGCACAGCAGGCAGGCGCGGGACGTCACGGCCCGGATGCGCGCGGAGATCGCGAAGATCGTCGCCGACACGCCGAAGGCGCCGGAACCGCTGACCTACTTCCACGAGCTCAGCCCCGACTTCTACACCGCCACCTCGCGCAGCTTCATCGGCGACGTCTACGGCCTGTTCGGGCTCCGCAACATCGCCGACGACGCCGAGGGCGAGTACCCGCAGCTCGCGCAGGAGCGGATCGTGCAGGCCGACCCCGACCTGATCTTCCTCGCCGACTCGAAGTGCTGCGGCGCCACCGCGGACGCCGTCGCCGCCCGCCCCGGCTGGAACACCCTCAGCGCCGTGCGGGAGCGCCGCGTCGTGACCCTCGACGAGGACGTCGCCGGACGCTGGGGACCGCGCGTGGTCGACCTGGTGCGCGCGATCTCCGACTCCGTGTCCCGCGCCCAGCGGCCCTGAGCCGGGTGCGCGGCACGACGCGGCTGCGGCCCGTCCCGCTGCTCGCGGGCGTCGCGGCGCTGTTGCTGGCGCTGCTGGTCTCGGTGCTGCTCGGCGCCGCCGAGCTCGGCTGGACGCGGGTGCTCGCGGAGATCGGCGCGCAGCTCACCGGCGGCCACTCCCCGCTGTCCGAGCGGGAAGCGGCGATCCTGTGGCGGCTGCGGGTGCCGCGCGCGGTGCTCGGGGCGCTCGTCGGGGCCGCGCTCGCCGTGTCCGGCGCCGCCTTCCAGGGCGTGTTCCGCAACCCGCTCGCCGACCCGTACCTGCTCGGCGCGGCCAGCGGGGCGGGGCTCGCCGTCACCCTCGTGATCACCGTGCTGCCGGGCGCCGCCGGGGTACCCGGGGCCGCGCAGGCCGCCGCGTTCGCCGGTGCGCTCGGCGGCGTCGCCACCACCTGGCTGCTGGGCCGCGCCGCGGGCGGCGGGGCCGCGACGCTCGTGCTCGCCGGAGTCGCCGTCGGCGCGTTCCTGTCCGCCGGGCAGACCTTCCTGCAGCAGCTGCGGCTGGAGAGCCTGCAGCAGGTCTACATGTGGATCCTCGGGCGGTTGAGCACCGCGGGCTGGGGAGACGTGCTGCTGGTGCTGCCGCTGCTCGTGGTCTCCGGCGGGGTGCTGTGGGCGTGCGCCCGGCTTCTCGACGTGCTCGGCACCGGCGATGAGGAGGCCGCCTCGCTGGGCGTGCACCCCGGCCGGGTCCGCGCCGTCGTGCTGCTCGCCGCCTCGCTGGCCACCGCCGCCGCCGTGTCCGTCGCCGGGCTCATCGGGTTCGTCGGGCTCGTCGTCCCGCACCTGGTCCGGCTCGCCTTCGGCGGCGGCAACCGGATCGTGGTGCCGCTGTCGCTGCTGTTCGGCGGGGCGTTCCTGGTGCTCGCCGACGTGCTCGCGCGCAGCGTCCTCGCCCCCGCCGAACTGCCCATCGGGGTGATCACCGCGTTCACCGGCGCGCCGTTCTTCGCGCTGCTGCTGCACCGGAGCAGGCGCGCATGACCGAGCTGCGGGTGCGCGACCTGACCGCCGGGTACCGGCGGCGCACCGTGCTGACCGGGGTGTCGGCGCAGGTGCCCGCCGGTGGCTGGCTCGCCGTCATCGGGCCCAACGGGTCCGGGAAGTCCACGCTGCTCAAGGCCGTAGCCGGGCTGCTGCCGCACCGGGGGGACGTGCTCGTCGGCGGCAGGCCGCTGCACCGGGCGGGTCGCCGCGAACGGGCCCGGCTGCTGGCCTACTCGCCGCAGAGCCCGCAACTGCCGCCCGGGCTCACCGTCACCGACTACGTGCTGCTCGGCCGCACCCCGCACCTCGGACCGCTCGGGCGGGAAGGGCGCGGCGACCTCGCCGTGGTCGAGCACGTCGTCGAACGGCTCGACCTGGCCGGGCTGGCGCGGCGGCCGCTGGCGGAGCTGTCCGGGGGCGAGCGGCAGCGGGCCGTGCTCGGGCGGGCGCTGGCGCAGCGGTCCGGGGTGCTGCTGCTGGACGAACCGACCACGGGCCTCGACCTCGGGCACGCGCAGGCGCTGCTGGACCTGGTCGACGAGCTGCGGCGCGAACTGGGCACCACCGTCGTCACGACGCTGCACGACCTGACCATCTCCGCGCAGTACGCCGATCGGCTGCTGCTGCTCGCCGACGGCCGCACCGCCGCGCACGGACCGCCCGCCGAGGTGCTCACCCCGGCGGTGCTCACCGAGCACTACGACGCGCGGGTCGTGGTGCTCACCGCTCCCGACGGAACACCGGTGATCGCGCCGGTGCGGGTGCGGGGCGGCTGACCTCTCCGGGGCAGGTGGTGCTCGTCGGCGGCACCGCTGCCCTGGAACGGGCGATCCGCTCGTACGACGACGGGGGGGGCCCCCCCCGGGCCCGGGGGGGGGGGGGGGGGGGCGCGGGGCCGCGGCGCCCGCACGTGGGCCGGGCCACCCCGGTCGGGTGGTGTGGCACCCGGTTCGGGTCACTTGCCGGGCATGAGGACCTTGTCGACGACGAAGACGGTGGCGTTGGCGGTGGGGACGTTGCCGCACAGCACGGAGGCGCCGTTGATCTTGAGGTTGTCGCCGCTTCCTTCGACGGTGAGTTCGCCGCCTTGGGCGGTGGGGAGCTTGCCGGCCTGGGCGATGCCGTCGGCGTCCATCCGCTGGGGGACGACGTGGTAGGTGAGCAGGTCGGTGAGCTGCTGCTTCTGGGCGGGGTCGGTGAGCAGGGCGTTGAGGGTGTCGGCGGGGACGGCGTCGAAGG
>NZ_JAIUJZ010000221.1:0-16111 GCF_020176775.1 Saccharopolyspora sp. 6M | reverse complement strand
CGTGCTGGTGGTGGGGGTGTGCGGCACGGGTGGCGGCGGTGCGGGCGTCTCCGCGGCGGGCTCGGAGCGGAGGAAACCGCATCCGGAGAGGGTGAGCAGCGCCGCAGCGCACACCCCGCCCAGCCGCATGGCCGACGTCCGGCCGTTCCGCGCCGAGGCGGTCCGCGAGCTCTGCATGGGCTTCACCGTAACGAAAGCGGCGGCCCGCCCGGGGCAACTCCGGGGGCGTGCCGCGCGGAGATCGCCCGGGTGACCGGCCCGTGGGCCCGGTTCGGGCGCTCGGACGAGGCGTTCGTCCGGCACCGGGCCGAGCGGGGGAGCGGGGTGCCGCTGTTCGGGCGCCGGGTGCGGGAACCCCGGCGTGCGGCGGGAACTGGCTGGTTCTCGCCAGCCGGCGGCGCCGGTCACCGCCTGCGGGCCACCCAGGCGATGAGGAAGATCGCGAGGAAACCGAGCAGCCACAGGTCCCTGGTCACCACGACCAGCACCAGCAGCAGAGCGGCACCGCCGAGGCCGAGCAGCACTTCCGCCCGGGGCCGGGTGCGGGCCGGTCGCCTGCCGGGAGCCCAGGTCGCGCCGCTCGCGGGCGTGGTGTCGGGCAGGTCCCGGAACAGCGCGTCCAGGTCGTCGCCGCTGCGGGCCGCGACCACCCGGGCGCAGCGCTCGTCGTACTCGACGAGGTCCAGCCTGCCCGAGGTCAGGTGCTCGCCGAGCAGCGCGATCGCGGTTTCGCGTTCGGCATCGCCGATCCGCAGTTTCCGGTCCCTCGCACGCACTCCGCCATCCTAGGGCCCGCGCTTCCCGGCGCCGACGTCCCGGACCGGACCTACCGGGCGAACGGCCCGTCCGGCCGGGAGGGCGGGGGGGTCGCCTCCGCGTGCCGGCACGGGGACGAGCGGCCGGAGCATCACGCCTTGGCGGTCAGCAGCGGCGGGTCGGACGGGGCGTTGAGCACCTCGTCGTCGATGAGGCCCTCGCCGCGGGCGACGACGGTCGGCACCACGATCTGCCCGGCCACGTTGGTCGCGGTCCGCGCCATGTCCATGATCGGGTCGACCGCGTAGGCGACGGCGATGCCGGTCGCCACCACCTCCGGCGGGAAGCCGAGCGCGCTCACGGTGAGGGTGAGCATCGTGAACCAGCCGGTGACCCCGGCAGTGGCGATGGAGCCGAACACGGCCACCGCCACGATCGTCAGGTACTGCACGACGCCCAGCTGGATGCCGAACAGGTTCGCGATGAAGATCGCGCCGACCGCGGGGTAGATCGCCGCGCACCCGTCCATCTTGGTCGTGGTGGCCAGCGGCACCGCGAAGTTCGCGTACGAGCTGCTGACGCCCAGGTTCTCGGCGGTCTGCCTGCTCAGCGGCAGGCTCGCGCCGGAGGAGCGGGACACGAACGCGAACTGCAGCACCGTCCACGCCTTCGCGAAGAACGTCGCCGGGCTCACCTTCGCCACGAACCGCAGCAGCACCGGGTACACCACGAACAGCACCAGCGCGCAGCCGGCGTAGGTGGCGCCGATCAGCTTGAGCAGCGGGGCGAAGAACTCGTTGCCGTAGGTGGCGACCGCGTTGCCGATCAGGCCGAGGGTGCCGATCGGGGCGAGCCGGATGATCCAGCCCAGCACCCGCTGGATCACCTCGAACAGCGAGCGGTTGAAGTCCACGAACGGCTTCGCCGTGTCACCGAGGCTGTAGGCGGCGGCGCCGATGATGAGCGCCACGAACACCACCTGCAGCGTCTCGCCCTCGGAGAAGGCGCTGACCAGGTTGCTCGGGATCAGCCCGTTGATCAGGTCGAGCCAGGAGCCCTGCGTCTTCTCCCCGATGGACTTCAGCCGCTCCGGGTCGGGTTCCAGCACCAGGCCCTGTCCGGGCTGCACGAGCCTTCCCACCGCGAGGCCGATGACCACGGCGATCAGCGAGGTGATCGCGAACCACAGCGCGGTCTTCCCGCCGAGCCGGGCCGCGGTCCGCCCGCCGCCGACCGAGCGCAGGCTCGTGATGCCCACGACGATCGCCGTGAAGATCAGCGGCAGCACGGTGAACGTGAGCAGGTTGGTGAACGTGGAGCCGATCGTGTCCAGCGTCGTGATCAGCCACTGGGCGTCGGTCGCCTTCGCGATCCAGCCCAGCAGCGCGCCGACGACCAGGGAGGCGACGACCGCGACGGCGAACAGCCGCGGGTTGAACCGGGGTCGTCGCCGTTCGGGCTCGGGGGAGGTGGACACGGGCATCTCCTGACTGCGTGGTCCGGGTGGCGCGGGACGCGCCGGGGAGGATCGCTCGCGGGCTTCGCCCGGGCGGGGAGGTGCGGGGGCGGTGCGATCGGCCGGAATCGGCGCGGATCAGGTCGGTGCCGGAGCGCGCCGCGGGCGCGGGACCGGGGTTCGCCGCCCGCTCAGGGACAAGCGCTGCTGGCCTGCCGTCGCAGATCGACGTGCAGGCGTGAAGTCAGGTAACGCCGCTGAGCTCCCATCGCGGACAGTTCTAACCCGCGGTTCGGTCCAGACCATCCCGAATTAACCGAATTGTGTTCGCGTTCACCGGCGGAACGGCGGAATTCGGCCCACCCGGCGGAATTCGGCCACGAACCGCGCCGGAGCGGTCACTCCCGGAGATCAGGAGCGCTGCCACAGCTCCGCCACGCCGACGCCCACCTCGGCCAGCAGGGCGCGGGTCAGCGGCAGGCTGATGCCGATCACGCTCGACGGGTCGCCGTCCACGCCCTCCACGAACCAGCCGCCGAGGCCGTCCAAGGTGAACCCGCCCGCCACCCGCAGCGGCTCGCCGGAGTCCACGTAGGCCGCCAGCTCCGCCTCGCTCGGTTCGGCGAAGCGCACCACCGTCGTCTTGTGCGCGTGCGCCCGGGACACCACCTCGCCGTCGCGCAGCCGCACCACCGCGTGCCCGGTGAGCAGTTCGCCGCTGCCGCCGGCCATCGCGCGCCAGCGCTTCAGCGCGATCTCCGGGTCGTGCGGCTTGCCGACGACCTCGCCGTGGATGGACAGCATCGAATCGCAGCCGACGACCACCGCTTCCCCGCCGATCTCCGGCAGCACCGCGTCGGCCTTCGCCAGCGCCAGCGCGGTCACCAGCTCCGCGGGCGACGGGTCCGGCAGCGCGGCGGCCACCGCGTCCTCGTCCACGCCGGACACCTGCACGGCCGGATCGATCCCGGCGGCGCGCAGCACGGCGAGTCGGGCGGGGGACGCGGAGGCGAGGACGAAGCGCACGCGGCGACTGTAGCCGCGCCCCGCGGCGGGGCCTGAGGGCGGCCCGTTGCCCGCTTCGGCGTCGCCCGGACAGGCCGAACGGCCGAGCCGCAAGCCTGTGCGGTGCGGTTTCGTGCGTTCACAGGGAATGCCATAGCTCTAATGGCGGTGCCTGGTTCAGGTGGAAGATTCCTAATGTCCTTCTCGCGGACACCTCCGGCGACGGCCGGACGAGACCGCGGGCGGGGAGCTCTCCTCGCCGGTTCCACCCCTTCGCAGTGGATCCACGCCTCCTCCCGGCCCGCGGGCCGGACACCGCTCTCCTCCAGCGCGGACGCCCCCCGTCCGCCTGGCCCCGCGCGTCCCCGGAGCGCCGATCACGCCCCGCCGCGCGGCTCGCCCTATTCCGCAAGCACCGGATATCGAGGGAGATCGAAAGATGAGCCGGAAGCGAACCCTTCGCCTGGCGAGCGCCGCGCTGCTCGTCGCGGGCACCGCGACCGCGGCGATCAGTCCCGCCGTCACGGCCTCGCCGCTGGACCCCGACCTGCTCGCCGCCGTGCAGCGCGACCTCGGCCTCACCGAGCAGCAGGCCCGCACCCGCCTCGCGCAGGAGGACACCGCACGGCGGCTCGACGAGACGTTGAGCCGATCGCTGGGCGGCAGCTTCGGCGGCGCCTACTTCGACGCGGCGAGCGGTGCGCTCGTCGTCGGCGTCACCGACGCCGCGAAGATCGCCGAAGTGGAGGAAGCCGGCGCCACCGCCCGGGTGGTGCGGCACAGCAGCGCCGAGCTCGACGCCGCCGTCGCCGCCCTCGACCGCGCCGAGGCGTCCGCCCCGGCGTCCATCACCGGCTGGTACGTGGACGAACGGGCCAACACCGTCGTCGTCGACGTGCAGGCCGCGCTGCGCGACGCCGCCACCGACGGCTACCTCGCCGAGACCACCGGGAACGCGCCGGTGCGGGTCGACGAGGTCACCGAGGCGCCGCGCACGCTCTACGACCTCGTCGGCGGCGACGCCTACTACATGGGCGGCGGGCGCTGCTCGGTCGGCTTCCCGGTGCGCACCTCCAGCGGCGCGTCCGGCATGGTCACCGCCGGGCACTGCGGGACCCGCGGCACCTCCGCCTCCGGCTACAACCAGGTCGCCCTCGGCTCGTTCCAGGGGTCCTCGTTCCCCGGCAACGACTACGCGTGGGTGTCGGCGAACGGCAACTGGACCGCCCGCGGCCTGGTGAACATGTACAACGGCAGCGGCCGGGCCGTCTCCGGGCACAGCACCGCGCCGACCGGGTCCTCGGTGTGCCGCTCCGGCTCCACCACCGGCTGGCACTGCGGTTCGGTGCAGGCGCTGAACCAGACCGTCCGCTACGCGGAGGGCTCGGTCAGCGGGCTCACCCAGACCAACGTGTGCGCCGAGCCCGGTGACTCCGGTGGTTCGTTCATCAGCGGCAACTCGGCCCAGGGCATGACCTCGGGCGGGTCCGGCAACTGCTCGTCCGGCGGCACCACGTACTTCCAACCGGTCGGGGAAGCACTCAGCGCCTACGGCCTGAGCCTCGTCACGAACTGATCCGGGGGAGGGGGGCGTTCGACCGAGCGCATCGGGCGAACGGGCCGCTCGTCCCGTTCCGGGTCAGGCGCCGTCGCGGTTGAGCAGCACCCGCGATTCGGCGGGGAGCCGATCCGGGCGGACCGCGGCCGTCCCGGTCGGGGCGCGGTCGAGTCCCGCGTCCCGGACCGCGGCGGCGCCGCCGACGACCGGCAGCGACACCGAGGTGCCCGCCAGCCCGACCTCGACCCGGCCCGGTTCGGCCGGAGCCTGGATGAACGCGGAATCGGTCCCGCCGACGACCAGTCCCAGCCGGTGCCCGGCGGGGATCACGTGGTCGGTGGTGGCCAGCCGGAACGTCATCTCGTACGGCGTGCCCGGTGCCAGCGGCGATTCCTGGGACAGCGACTCGTGGTTGGCCAGGTCGGCCCATCCGCGGGACAGCACCTGGTAGTCCACGTCCGCGGTGGTGGCCTCGGTGTCCCGGTAGCAGGCGTCGTCGCCCTCGCGGCTCTCGCCCCAGCAGGACTCCGAGTCCAGGGTGCGGATGCCTTCGCCCTCGCCGAGCGCGTCCCGCGTGGTGGCGGGGCCGTAGTCGACGAGCACCGCCGACAGGTGCGCGGTCGGCGTCGCGGGCGTCGCGGTCACCGAGATCGAGCCGGTGCCTGCCAGCCGCAGGTCCTGCTCCAGCGGGGCGCTGGTGAACAGCGCGCGGGCCGGGGAGGCCTGGTCGGGTTCGCGCGCCCAGTCGTACTCGTCCTGCGCCGGGTCGTCGGTGAACGCGGCGCGCGCGTCGGCCGGGGCCGGTTCCGAGGTGAGCCCGCCGAGCCCGTCGGTGTCGTCGGGGACCGGGTGCAGCGTGGTCGCGGCCGCGGACTCGCCGGACCAGGACGCCTCGTCGGACCACTCGTCCGGGGCGCGTTCCACGCTGGCGGCCGGTTCGGCGTCGATCCCGTTGTCCATGCCGAGCAGCTCGTGGTCGAACCAGCGGTGCAGGGTGTCCACCCACTCCGCGCGGCGGAAGTCGAACGGGTCGACGTGGCCGGTCTGGCTCAGCCACACCTTGCGCGGCACGTCGTTCGCGGCCAGCGCGTCCCACCACTGCCCGAACTGGATCATCTTCACGTTGAGGTCGTTGCGGCCGTGCACGGCGAACACGCTGGCCCGCACGTTCGCGGCGTCGGCCACGTGATCGCGTTCGGCCCACAGGTCGGTGACGTCGCCGTTGGCGGGCGCGCCCTCGTCGAGCCGCTGCTTGACCGCCGAGCACTCCGGCCGGCCGCCCTCCTCGACGGTCTCGGCGAGCCCGCGCGGGTCCGCGCCGAAGGACACGCCGTCGGAGCGGTAGTAGTCGTACCAGGAGCTGATCGCCCCGATCGGCACGATCGTGCGCAGGCCCGCCACACCGGTCGCGGCGACGCCGTTGGCGATCGTCCCGTCGTAGGACTTGCCGATCATGCCGACGGCGCCGGTGGACCAGCCCGCACCGACCTCGGCGCCGCCGGTGGCCGCGTCGTAGCCCTTCGCGCGGCCGTTCAACCAGTCGACCACCGCCTTCGCCGAGCCCACGTCGGACGGGCCGCCGACGTCCACGCAGCCCTGCGAGCGGTTGGTGCCCGCCAGGTCCACCAGCACCGTCGCGTAGCCGCGCGGCACGAAGTAGTTGTCGTAGAACAGCGGGAACCCGACCGGCCGGCCCTGGTCGTCGTAGGTCTTGAGCTCGTTCTCGTTGCCGCGGCCGCAGCACGAGTAGTACGGACTCGCATCCATGATCACCGGGACGGGCCCGTCGGTCCGCGGCCGCGCGATGTCCACCGCGACCCGATCGGTCGCGCCGTCCGCGTCACCGTCCAGGCCGGTGTCCACCCACGTGGTCTCGCGCACGGGTTCCTCGGCGGACACCGGTTCGCTGCGCGGTGCCGCGGCCGCGGCCGCGGCAGGACTCGGTGCCGGGGGCGGTGGCGGGGCGGCGACGGCGGGCGTCGCGGACAGCACGGGCAACGCACCGCAGAGTACGGCCGCCAGGGCACGCCACCCTCGGATTCCGGGGCGCGGGGAACGGGAAGTCGGCACGGTCACCTCCGATGATCTCGCGGAACCCTAAGCGCCGAGATCAACGCCGTGCCACGGCCGAAAGTGTGGCGCCGCGAGGCCCGCCGGGCGGGGCGCGGCCACCTCGACGGGCAAGGGCGGGCGCTCGCCGGGAGGTGCGGCGTCCGGTCGCCCGCCACAGGTCGGAGGTTCGGCCGGGCATCCTGCGCGGTGTCGTTCGACGCGGCCGCGGCGCACTCCGCCGCGGCCGCCCCGCCGCGCCCTCGTAACCTGGGGCCATGGTTGTCCTGCTCGACGCGGCGGAGCTGCGCAGGCGGCTCGTCGACGACGGTCCGTACGCGAAGCTCGACGTGGTCACCGTGACCGGCTCCACCAACACCGACCTGTCCGCGGCCGCCGCGGCCGGCGCCCCGGACCGCACCGTGCTGTTCGCCGAGGAGCAGCAGTCCGGGCGCGGCCGGATGCGGCGTACCTGGATCTCGCCGCGCGGCTACGGCCTGCACGTGAGCACCGTGCTGCGGCCCGCTCCGGTGCCGCAGGACGCGCTGGGCTGGCTGCCGCTGCTGGCCGGGATCGCGCTCGCCGAGACGGTCCGCGACGCGTGCGGGGTGCCGGCCGCGCTGAAGTGGCCGAACGACCTGCTGCTCGGCGGCGGCGACACCTGGCGCAAGGGCGCCGGCATCCTCGCCGAGGCCGTGAGCACCGCGGACGGGCTGGCGATCGTCCTCGGGATCGGCGTGAACGTGCACCACGGCCCTGGTGAGCTGCCCACCGGCGCGGGAGGGCTGCCCGCCACCTCGCTCGCCGAGCAGGGTGCCGACGTGGACCGGCAGGATTTCGCGGTGCGGCTGCTGACCGCGCTCGCCGCCGTCGACGACCTGTGGCGCGAGCACGGCGGCGACGTGCTGGCCGGCGGCCTGCTGGACCGTTACCAGCGGCTGTGCGGCACCGTCGGCCAGCAGGTCCGGGTGGAGCTCGGCGGGAACGACCTGCTGGGCACCGCCACCGGCGTCGACCCGGACGGCAGGCTGGTGGTGCGCGGCGCCGACGGCGCGGGAACCCCCGTGTCGGCGGGCGACGTGGTGCACCTGCGTCCGCGCTGAACTGCGGCCCGCCTGATCGAGGGACGCTCGGCGGGGTGGCCGGGCGGGTAGCGTGATCAGCGCCTGGTGATCGAGGGAGGGATTCTCCGGTGGCGTATCCGGACGGTTTGCTGAGCGAGGACGAGTACGTGGTGGTGCACACCCACCCGCACTGGAAGATGCTCGTCCTGCCGGTGGTGCTGTTCCTCGTCGTGGTGGGCGCCGGTTCGTACGCCGCCGCGCTGGCCGCGCCGCTGACCTGGAACGTGCCGGTGTGGATCGCGCTCGCCGCCGTCGGTGCGGTGCTGGTCATCTGGTGGACGCTGGCACCGCTGATCCGCTGGCGCACCACCCACTTCGTGGTCACCTCGCGGCGGCTGATGGTCCGCGAGGGCGTCTTCACCCGCACCGGCGTCGACATCCCGATGTGGCGGATCAACAGCGTGCGGTTCAGCCACGGCCTGGTGGACCGGTTCTTCGGCTGCGGCACGCTGATCGTCGAATCCGCCTCCGACGAGCCGCTGGAGTTCGACGACATCCCCAAGGTCGAGCGGGTGCACACCCTGCTCTACCGCGAGGTCAACGACGAATCCGAGCACGACGACCAGGACCGTTGGGAGCGGCGATGAGCGCGCTGGAGGTCGGCCTGCCGGACCGGGTCCCGCCGCCGGAGCCCGGGGAACTGCCCGCCGCGGTCACCATCTGGGAGGTCGGGCCGCGCGACGGGCTGCAGAACGAGCAGGCCGTGGTGCCGGTCGAGGTGAAGCTGGAGTTCCTGCGCAGGCTCGCCGACGCGGGCCTGCGGATCGTGGAGACCACCAGCTTCGTGCGCCCGGAGTGGGTGCCGCAGCTCGCCGACGCCGCCGAGGTCCTCGCCGGGCTGGAGCGCCGGGACGGCGTGCGCTACCCCGTGCTGGTGCCGAACTCCCGCGGCCTGGACCGCGCCCTCGACGCCGGGGTCGCCGACGTGGCCGTGTTCGCCGCCGCCACCGAGTCGTTCACCCGCCGCAACCTCAACCGCGGGCTCGACGAGCAGTTCGCCATGTTCGAGCCGGTGGTGCGCCGCGCCACCGACGAGGGCCTCGCCGTGCGCGGGTACCTGTCGATGGTCTTCGGCGACCCGTGGGAGGGGCCGGTGCCCGTCGAACAGGTCGTCGCCGCCGGGCGCCGATTGCTGGAGATGGGCTGCGGGCAGCTCTCGCTCGGCGACACGATCGGCGTGGCGACGCCCGGGCAGGTGGAGGCGGTGCTGCGCGCGTTCACCGCCGCCGGGGTGCCGGTGGGGTCGCTGGCGGTGCACTTCCACGACACCTACGGGCAGGCGCTGGCCAACACCTGGACGGCGCTGCGGCACGGGGTGTCCATAGTGGACTCGTCGGCGGGCGGGCTGGGCGGCTGCCCGTACGCGAAGTCCGCCACCGGGAACCTCGCCACCGAAGACCTCGTGTGGATGCTGGACGGGCTCGGCGTCGAGCACGGCGTGGACCTCGCGGCGCTCGCCGCCACCAGCGCGTGGATGGCCGAGCAGCTGGGCCGCCCCAGCCCGTCCCGCGTGGTCAAGGCGCTCACCGGGGCCTAGGCCGCCGTGCTCGGGCCCGCGCGCGGAGGGCTCGGCGCTCGCCCGCGGCGCGGTCGAGTCCGGAGGCGAACCGCGTCAGGACTGCTCGCGGGTGCCGAACATCGCCAGGAACGTGAAGCGCATGATGCGGTCGGCGTCCCGGTCCGCGGTGCCGGTGATCTCCACCAGGCCCAGGTTCGGCCTGCTCTTCGACAGCCGCCTGCTGTTCACCGTCATGCCGAACCGCAGCTCGTCGTCCGGGAACACCGGCGCCGCCCAGGACAGCTCGTTGCCGCCGGGCGAACCCTGCGAAGTGGACCCGGCGAGCACGTGGTCCACGTAGGCCCGCATCCACAGCGACGAGGTGTACCAACCGGACGCGCACAGCCCGCCGAGCACCGACTGCGCGCCGGCCTCCTCGTCCAGGTGGAACGGTTGCGGGTCGAAGCGGCGCGCGAACGCCACCATCTCGTCCCGGTCGATCAGCACCGAACCCAGGTCGAACACCCGGCCAGGTTCGAGGTCTTCGTACGCGATACCCGCCATGCCCGGATCATCGCAGGACGCCCGGGCCGGGTGGTGCGCGGTGCCCGATCCGGCTCCGGTGCGGCAGGATCGACGTGGAACCATCGACCGCATGGGCGCGTCCCGGAACGCGGGGCGGCCGGACGCGCCCGCCGACGCCTCGACTGCGGAAGGGGGAGTGGCGGTGGCCACCGATAGCGCGCACGCCGAGGAGCTCGCCGCTCGACATCGGCGCCCGCGAGGACGGCAGGCACTCCCCCGGACGGGGTCGGTGCGGCCATGAGCGGAGATCACGAGGACGTCCGGAAGCACGGCTCCCCGGCGCGGGACGAGCACTCCGGCGGCATCGAGCGGGCGCGGTGGCGCGGCGACGCCGACCACACCGGCCCCGTCACGGTCGAAGCGGCCGGGTCCGGCGCGCTCGCCGCGGGCTGGGTCGCGGACGGGGTGGACCCCGCGTCGGTGACCGCGCCGCACCCGGTGCGCCAGGCCTGGTCTTCCGCCCCGCCGCAGGGCCGCGGCGATTCCGCCGCTCGCGGACCGCGGTCCGACGGGTTCGGCGCGAAGTCCGGGCAGGCGGGCGGAATCCGCGCGGGGCACGGTCCGGACCGCTTCGGGCCGGGGCAGCAGTCCCCCGAGGGGCGGCCGGGCGGGCACGGGCAGCGCGCGCAGGCCGGGCAGGCGCAGCAGGGGTGGCAGAACCACCGGGGGCAGCAGGGCGACCAGGGCCAGCAGATCCAGCAGGGCAATCAGGTTCAGCAGGGCAATCAAGCTCAGCAGGGCCAGCAGAGCCAGCAGGGCCAACAAGGCCACCAAGCCCAGCAGGGACAGCCGATCCAGCAGGGGAACCAAGCCCAGCACGGGCAGCCGGCGCAGGGGAGCCAGCAGAACCAGCAGGGGCAACCGGGGCAGGGGAGCCAGCAGAACCAGCAGGTCCACCAAGCCCGGCCCGGCAGGCAGGGCCCTCCGAACCGCCCCGGCCAGCAGGACCGGCCGGACCACCGAGGACGGCAACCCCAGCAGGTCCGGCGCGGCGCCGCGCCCCCCGCGGGCCCCCCCCCCCCCCGGGGCGCGGCCCCCCCCCCCCCCCCCCCCCCCCCCCCCCCCCCCCCCCTCGGGGGCGGAGGCGGGCCCCCGCCCCGGCCAGGGCGATCCGGTCGCGCGGCAGGTCCGCCCGCCCGCCGACCCGGTCCGGCCGCGCCAGGGCGACCGCAAGGAAGCGGTCGCGTTCATGCTCCACCAGTTCCCGATCGGGTACCTCCCGGTCGCCGCGGCGACCGCCAGCCGCCAGCTGCCGATGCCCGCCGAAGGCGTCGATCCGCTGGCCGGGCGCCGCTTCCCGCCGCGCGACCACCCGCGCGCGGACCTCGTCGACGACCGCGACGCCCTCGCCAGGGCCCGCTCCGGGGAGCTCGCGGTGGACCCGGCCGGATCCGACGGGGTGGAGCGCCCCGCCGAGTTCGCCGCCGGGCACGACCCGCTCGCCGAACTCAGCGAACTGGAGTGGGAACGCCGCTACACCGGCCCCGCCGGACCCCGCTGGCCCGCTGCCGCCTCGGTGCCGGAGGGCTGCGCGGAACCGGGCGAGCCGATCGTGCTCGAACCGGACGCGGTGCTCGACGCGCTCGGCTCCGACGCGGGCCGGGTCGCCGCGCCCGACGGCACCGCGTTCACCCGGCGCAGCCTGCCCCCGGACTACCTGGAGCTGCCGTACCACCGCTACCGGGTGCTGCGGCCGCTGCCGGTGTGGCGGGCGGTGTCCGCGCCGTGGTTCGCGGGCAGCGGCGGTGGCGTGCGCTACCGGCTGACGCACTCGCTGGCGGAACTGGTGGCGCTGGGCCACCTCGTCGAGCTCACCGCGGCGCGGGTCGCCGCGGAGGCGGGCACGCTGCGGCTGGACCCCGCCGTGATCGACGCGGCCGACCGCGCGTCCCGGCGCTCCGCGAGCGGGGGCGCGGGCCCGGACGAGCGCGCCGACGCCGCACCGGACGAACCACCGGGCGCGCTCGACGAGCCCCGCCGCACCGACCGGCACGAGGTCACGGAGGAGATCGCGAAGTGAACACCGAATCGATGCTCGGCTGGCTCGCGGCGCTCGGCGTCCCCGCCGAGCTGGTGTCGATCGGCACCGAGACCGACCACACCTGGTGCCTGGTCCGCGAGGAGGTGGACGGCGCCGCCGGGTGGGAGGTGTTCTGGCGCGAGCAGGGCAACCGCTACGACTGGGCGCGGTTCAGCAGCGAGCAGGTCGCCTGCTTCTACCTGTTCGGCAGGCTCAGCTGGACCCAGGCGCTGCGCGGCGCCATCGGCCCCGTCGACCAGGACCGCCCGCGCGTCCCGAAGGCGCCCGCCGAGCCGGCCACCCCACCCCACGGCACCCCGGTCCAGTGACCGCCTGACCGCTCGTCGCTGAACTCGCCGGTGGGTCTTCGTCGGTTCCTCGTCAGCGGCGGAGCCGCTGAGCCGCCGACCACGCACGCAGCTCGACCACCAGCGGGTTCTCCGCGGTTCCCTCGCGAGGACAGCGTTTTCTCCTGTGGCGGAGCCACTGGTGAGAACGATCCCGCAGCGAGGGGGCCGCGGAGGTTCCGCCACCCGAGAGCTGCGCAGCACGAGTTCGGGATTCAGCGCAGCAGGTCCAGGGCCGTTGCGTGCAGGTGGCCGTTGGTGCTCAGCGCCGAGCCGCCCCGGAATCCGCGCCGCCCGCCCAGGTCGGTGAACTCGCCACCGGCCTCGCGGACGATGACCTGCACCGCGGCCACGTCCCACGGGTTCACCACCGCTTCGGCCGCCACGTCGATGGCGCCCTCCGCGACCAGGCAGTGCTGCCAGAAGTCGCCGAACGCCCGGTTCTCCCAGCACGCGTCCACCAGCCGCAGGTACGCCTCCCGCGAGTGGTGCTCCACCCAGCTGCCCAGGTGCGTGGTGGACAGGTAGGCGTCGGAGATCTCGCGCACCCCGGACACCGAGATCCGCTCCGCAGCGCCCCCGGAGCTCGCCCACGCGCCGCGCCCCGCGGCCGCCCACCAGCGGCGGCCCAGCGCGGGTGCGCTGATCACGCCCGCGGTCGGCGTGCCGTCCTCGACCAGCGCGACCAGCGTCGCCCAGGCGGGCACCCCGCGCAGGAAGTTCTTCGTGCCGTCGATCGGGTCCAGCACCCAGGTGCGGGCCGAGGTGACCTCGCCGCCGCGCTCCTCGCCCGCGATCTCGTCGCCGGGGCGCTGCTCGGCGAGCACCGCGCGCACCGCGTCCTCCACCGCCAGGTCCGCATCGGTGACGGGGGTGCGGTCCGGCTTGCGGTCCACCGCGAGGTCCAGCGCGCGGAACCGGTCCGAGGTGAGCGCGTCGGCGGTGTCCGCGAGGTGCAGGGCCAGGTCCAGGTCATCGGCGATCGTCACGGCGGCGACTCTACTTCCGCGCTCCGCGCGGCCCCGCTGAGGTGCGGCTACCAGACGGTCCGGGCGGAACTAACCGCCTACGACACGGACCTGATCATCGCGGACCTCTAGGGTGGAGGCGTGAGCGTAGTGCTGCTGGCCGAGGACGACCCAGCCATTGCTGTGCCGTTGTCGAGGGCATTGCAGCGGGAGGGCTACTCGGTCCGAGTCATCGACGACGGCCCTTCGGCGTTGCAGGAGGCGTCCTCCGGCGGAATCGACCTGATGGTGCTGGACCTCGGCCTGCCCGGGATGGACGGGCTGGAGGTGTGCCGGCGGCTGCGCGCGCAGGGCCGCGGCATCCCCGTGCTGATGCTCACCGCGCGCACCGACGAGGTGGACTTCGTGGTGGGCCTCGACGCGGGCGCCGACGACTACGTGGCGAAGCCGTTCCGGCTCGCGGAGCTGATGGCCCGCATCCGGGCGCTGCTGCGCCGCGGTTCCCCGGAGACGCTGGAGGCATCCGGAGTGCGGCTGGAGCTGACCGCGCGCCGCGTCCTCGTCGACGAGCACGAGGTGGGGCTGGCGAACAAGGAGTTCGAACTGCTGCGGGTGCTCATGCAGCACGCGGGCCAGGTCGTCACCCGCGAGGAGATCCTCGACGAGGTGTGGCCGGAGGCCAGCCGCAAGGGCAGCAAGACGCTGGACATGCACATCTCCTGGCTGCGCCGGAAGCTCGGCGACGGCAACGGCCGTGCCGACGAGCAGCGGATCGCCACGGTCCGCGGCGTCGGCTTCCGGTTCAACGCGGACTGACGGGCGGCCCGGTGCACAGGCGGATCCTGGTCGCGACGCTGCTGGCGGTGGCGGTGACGGCGGTGGTCCTGGGCCTGCCGCTGGGAGTGACCGCGCTGAAGCTGGTGGAGGACTTCACCCGCACCGACCTGTCCACCCGCTCGCAGCAGATCGCGACCTCGCTGGACGAGCAGGTCGCCTCCCGCCACCCGATCGACGTGGAGTCGGTGCTGCTGGCGGTGCCGCGGGACGCGCGGCTGGTGGTGCGCACCAAGGACCACGAGTACGTCTACGGCACCGACCCGGGCAGGTCGCCGCTCACCGAGAGCGTGCCGATGGTGCAGAGCGGCACGGTGACGCTGTCCGCGCCCAGCGGCCCGGTGCGCACCCAGCAGTTCCAGGTCGCGGGTCTGGTGCTGCTGCTGGTGGTGCTCTCCGCGGGCACCGGCATGGTGGTGGCGGGGTTGACCGCGCGGCGGCTGGCCGATCCGCTGCGGCACGTCGCCGCGCGCGCCGCCCGGCTCGGCGCGGGCGATTTCCGGGCCGATCCGAAGCGGCACGAGGTCCCGGAGCTGGACCGGGTCGCCGACGCGCTGGACGCCTCGGGCGCCGCCCTGTCCCAGCTGGTGCAGCGCGAGCGGGAACTCGTCGGCGACGTCTCGCACCAGCTGCGCAGCAGGCTCACCGCGCTGCAGCTGCGGCTGGAGGCGCTGGCCGACGTGCCCGACCAGGAGGTCGCGGAGGAGGCCGCCGCGGCGCTGGAGCAGGCCGAGCGGCTCTCCAGCGTCCTCGACGACCTGCTCGCCGCCGCGACCGCCGCGCGTGCCAGGGACGCCGAACCGCTCGACGTGTCCGAAGCGCTGTCCGAGGCCGCCGCGGAGTGGCGGGAACCGCTGCGCGCCCAGGGCCGCGCCCTGCGCCAGCGGGTGCCGGACGGCCTGCTCGCCAGGGCCACGCCCGGCCGGTTGCGGGAGGCCATCGGGGTGCTGCTGGACAACGCGGTGCGCCACGGCAAGGGGACGGTGACGCTGACCGCGCGCCACGGCGGCGGGACGGTGGTCGTCGAGGTCGGCGGCGCCGGGCCCGGGGTGCCGGACCAGCTGGTGCCCTACGTGTTCGAGCGCGGGTTCTCCGCGGGCGGGTCCACGGGCGTGGGCCTGGCCTTGGCGCGGGCGCTGGTGGAGGCCGACGGCGGGCGCCTGGAGCTCAGCAAGGCCCGTCCCGCCCTGTTCGAGATCTTCCTGCCGGTGGCGCGGGCCGACGACGTGCTCGGCGTGCCGTGGAAGATCGAGTCCCGGCCGCGCTGATCCGGTTCCGCCGCCCGGTCCGGGGGTGCGGCGCCGGAGGCTTCGGCGCCGGGGGTGCGGCGCCGGATTCGTCGGCGGAAGGGTCGTCGTCGGGGGGTTCGTCGTCGGGGGACCCGTCGGCGGGGAACACCCACTTCCGGAACGCCCACCACCGGAACACCATGCCCAGCACCAGGCCCACCACCTGCGCGGCGGTGAAGTCGGCGATCTCCTCGACGAGCCTGCTGGTGTACGGGGTCTGCAGGTGCAGGGCGTAGCGGGAGAACCACAGCGGCGCCGCGTACAGCGCGACCCCGATGCCGCTGAACAGGAAGTACAGCGTGGCCTCGTGGTGGCGTTCCCGGCCGCCGCGGGTGCGGAACGACCACTCCCGGTTCAGCACGTACGACACGATCGTCGCCACCAGCACCGCGATCACCTTCGCGGTGACCGGTTTCGGCACCAGGATCGTCAGCTTCAGCGCGTAGAAGATCGCCGAGTCGATGAAGAAGGTGCTGGCGCCGACGATCGCGAACTTCACCAGTTCGCGATGGCGCACCGCGCGGTCCCGCAGCGGGCGCGGGACGCGGGCCAGCACGGCTTCCACGACGGACACTCCGACGATGTTAACCGCCCCGCTGCGGCCGTCCGGAGCTCGTGCGGC
>NZ_JAIUJZ010000220.1:0-1607 GCF_020176775.1 Saccharopolyspora sp. 6M | reverse complement strand
GGGCGCCCCCCCGGCCCCCGGGGGGGGCCGGGCGGGGGGGGGGGGCGCCGCCCGCCGCGCGCCCCCCCCCGCCCCCCCCCAACCTATCCCCGGCCCCGGGGGGCGCGCCGGGCCGCGGGCCCCCCCCCCCCGGTGCCGGGACCTCCCCGGCCGGTCTCCGGTCAGCGCGGGAAGCGCCACCAGCTCGGCGGGACGGTCGGCGGCAGCACCGGTTCCAGGATCGGCAGCCGCCGCTCGTCCGGGGCCGGTTCCGGTTCCGGGGACTCGGGCGGCCGGGTGGGCTCCGACGACGGGGGTTCCGGCGGTGCGGAGGTGCCCGGTCCGGTCGGGACGGGCGTCGGTGCCTGCGTCGGTTCGGAGCCGGGCGTCGGCTCCGGGGCGGGCGCGGGGCCCTGGCTCGGCGGCGCCCACCCCGGCAGACCAGGCAGGCCCGGAAGACCAGGCAACCCCGGCCGACCAGGCGGGCCCGGCAGCTCCGGCAGGCCCGGGACCTCCGGCGGACCAGGTCGCTCGGGCAGCCCCGGCACGTCCGGCAGCCAGCACGGCCACTCCGCACCGTCCGCCGGACGCAGCGGCCACAGCGGCGGCAGCGGGCAGTCCGGCTCCGGCCGCGGGCGCCACGGGAACCACAGCCGGGTGGTCACCGCGGCGCTGTCGTTCGCGGTGCCGAGCCGGGCGCGCACCGGGATGGTGACCTCGCGCTCCTCGCCGTCCGAGGCGCCGCGCGGTTCCACCGGCAGCCCGGCCAGCCACAGGTGGCCCCGGTAGGACTCGCCCGGGTCCAACTCCGCCGAGCAGCGCAGCTCGTCGTCCGACGGCAGCAGGTCGCACGCGGGCGGGATCCCCAGCGCGCGCGCACCGGCGGGCAGCACCGCGACCGCCTCGGCCCGGCCCCGGGTCACGCCGGTGTTGCGCACGTCGAGGTTCAGCCGCAGCGGCGGGCCCTCCGGTACCTCGTCGCCCAGCAGCAGGTCGTGCAGCGGGTGCGCCGCCGCCGACACCGACACGTCCACCCCGTCCCCGGAGCGCATCAGCACCTGGATCCGGGACAGCGGCAGGTCCAGGTCCGCGCCCGCCACGATCCGCGCGCCGATCTCGCCGCCGGTGGCGTCGGCCGCGGCCGTCACGTGCAGGTCGAAGGTCAGCTGCTCACCCGGTTCGAGGCCGCGCTCCGAGGAGCACTGCAGCCCGCCGTCCCAGCTCTCGCAGCGCACCCCCGGGCCACCGGCCGCCTCGGCGGCGCGCGCGGTGCGGGCGGACGCGGGCGCGGTCCCCGCGGGACCGGACTGCTGGGAGGTCACCCCCGGGATCTCCGAGCTGACGCCCGGCGGCAGCGACAGGATCGCGGTCACCGGATCGGACGGGCCGGTGCCGTCGTTGCGCACCGTGATCGGCAGGTCCGCGGGGTCGCCGCCCGGCACCAGCGTCAACGGCTCCGTCGGGCCGTGCGCGTCCAGCTTCGGCGTCGGCGCGGCGGGCGCCGGAGCCGGTGCGGGAGCCGGCTGCGGAGAGGGCTGCTGCGGGGCCTGCGGGCTGGCGGCGGAGCTCGCCGACGTCAACGGCGGCCTGCGCGCGGTGATCGCGCCGCTGGTGATCGGCACCGGTGC
>NZ_JAIUJZ010000219.1:0-18352 GCF_020176775.1 Saccharopolyspora sp. 6M | reverse complement strand
GACAGCGTTTTCTCCTGTGGCGGAGCCACCGGTGAAAACGATCCCGCAGCGAGGAGGGCGCTGAGGTTCCGCCACCCCACCTCCCGAGCAGCAGGAGTCGAGCGCCTGTCAGGGGTCGCGGCTAGCGTCGGTCGCATGGCTCTTTCCCAGCAGGACCGCGAACGATTCCTGGCCGAACCGCACACCGGTTCCCTGGCGGTGGCCGAGGGTTCCGGCCGAGCGCCCCTGGTGGTGCCGATCTGGTACCACTACGAGCCCGGCGGCGAGCTGTGGATCAACACGGGCGCGGACACCCGGAAGACCCGCGCGATCCGGGCCGCGGGCCGGTTCAGCATGCTGGCGCAGCGCACCGAGCCGACGGTCCGCTACGTCTCGGTGGAGGGCCCGGTGCTCTCGATCGAGCCGGGTTCGGCCGAGAGCTCCCGGGTAATGGCGGCCCGCTACCTGCCCGCGTCGCGGGTGGACGAGTTCGTCGAGTTCGAGCGGACGCGGCTCGGGGAGCACGTGGTGATCCGGATGCGCCCCGAGCGCTGGTTGTCCGCGGACCTGGGCGGCTGATCCGAGCTCACACGGCGGGGATGATGCCGCCGTCCACCCGGTATTCGGCGCCGGTGAGCCACTTCGCGCGATCGGAGGCGAGGAAGGCGATCAGCTCGGCCGCGTCCTCCGGGTCGCCGGGGCGGCCCATCGGCGCGTTCAGCCGGGCCGCGATGCGCCGCTGCATCTCGCGGAGCTCGACGCCCTGCTCGTCGGCCATCTCCTGGTGGTGCGCGACGGCGCCTTCGGTGGCGACGAAGCCGGGCAGCACGCGCAGCACGCGGACCCCGCTCGTGCCGATCTCTTCGGCGAGGCCGCGGCTGTAGGCGTTGAGCGCGGCCTTCGCCGCCGCGTACGACAGGTCGCCGGGCTGCGGCAACCTGCTCGCGATCGACGAGACGTGCAGGACGACGCCGGAGCCGCGTTCGACCATGCCGGGCACCAGGGCGCGGTCCAGCCGGACGGCGCTGAGCAGGTTGATGTCGAGGTCGAACTGCCACGACTCGTCGGTGCGTTCCAGCGCGGCGGCCCAGCCGCTGGTGGCGCCCGCGTTGGAGACGAGCACGTCCACTCCGCCGACCGTGTCGAGGACTCGCCGGCCGAGGTCGGCGACGCCGTCGGCGGTGGCGAGGTCGGCCGGGAGGAACGTGCCGGGCACGTCGTCCGGGGGCGCGCTGCGCGAGGCGGTGAGGACGTGGGCGCCCGCGGCGGCGAAGCGGCGGGCGGTGGCGACGCCGAGTCCGCGGCTGGCACCGGTGATGAGCACGCGCCGTCCGGCGAGTCCTTCGTCGGCGATCGTCATGGGAAGCACCTCCAGTAAAGTGAGCCAGGCTCACCATATAATCGGAGTCGGACTCACTTTATTCGGAGGTCGTCCGTTGCCCACCTCACGCCCGCTGCGTGCCGACGCCCGCCGCAACCGGGAAGCCCTGCTCACGACCGCGCGGGAAGCGTTCCTGGCCGGCGAGGACATCGGAGTGGACGAGATCGCCCGCCGCGCCGGCGTCGCCGTCGGCACCCTCTACCGGCACTTCGACACCCGCGAGGAGCTCATCGCCGAGATCTACCGGCAGGCCCTCGACGAGCTGTGCGCCGAACCGGACGCGCTGCTCGCCCGGCACGCGCCGGACCGGGCGCTGCGGGAGTTCCTGGACCTGCTCGTCGAGCACGCCGCCACCAGCAAGGGCATGTCGGTCGCGCTGGAGAGCGTGCTGGCGACCGACTCGGCGGTGTTCGCCGACTCCCGGCGGCGGATGGCCGACTGCCTCGACGCGCTGCTGCGGGCCGGTGCGGCGGCCGGGACGATCCGCGGCGACGTCGACGGGTGGACGGTGCTGCGGGCGCTCGGCTGCGTCTGCGGGATGCGCGCCACCGACGGCTGGCGGGACGACGCGGCGCGGATCGTCGCACTCCTCTTCGACGGCCTCCGCCACGTCGGGACGGCGGAGTGACCGGGGGGTTCAGGAAGGCGGGCGCAGCAGGCAGCTGTCCATGATCCAGCCGTGCCGGTCGCGGGCCTCGGCGCGCAGCTCGGCGATGCGGTCGGCGACCTCGTCGAGCGGACCGGCGACCGAGAGCTCGTCGGGCGTACCCACGTAGGCGCCCCAGTGGATCCACCAGCCTCCGCCGCGCCGCGCCGCGATCGCCGCAGGCACGTCCAGCATCACCAGGGTGTCCTCGGACAGGTCCGGCCGGTCCACGCCGGGACGGCCGGTGGTGATGCGGACGGGCCTGCCCACCCGGGTCCAGGTGGTGCCGTGGTGCGCGGCGAGCGCGGAAACGCTGCTGATGCCGGGGACCACCTCGCAGGTGAGGTCGACGGCGGCGCGGATCTCCGCGACGACGTCCAGGGTGCTGTCGTAGAGCGCCGGATCGCCCCACACCAGGAACGCACCGGTCTCCCCCGGCGCGAGTTCCTCGTGCACGACCCGCGCCCACTGCTCGGCGCGGCGCCGCCGCCAGTCGTCGACCTGCGCGCGGTACTCGTCGGTGCCCGCGGTGGTGCGGTCGCGCGGCGGGTCGGGCATCGCGACGGTCCGGGCGGAGTCCGCGGCGTGCTCGCGGAGGATCTCGGCGCGCACCCGCAGCAGCCGTTCGGTGCGCTTCCCCTTGTCCGGCAGGAAGAACACGTCGGTGCGGCCGAGGGCGTCGACCGCTTCGAGGGTGAGGTGGCGCGGGTCGCCCGCGCCGATGCCGATGGCGATGAGGTGCCGCACCCCCGCCGACGATCCGATCACGACGACCTCCCGCTGTCCGCTGCTCCGGGCCCCATCCTCCCCGGTCAGCCCGCGCGATCCTCGGCGAGGTGCGCGCGGTACCAGGCGAGGGAGCGGGCGAAGCCGACCTCGAACGGCGTCGGTTCCCGGCCGCTGCCGCGCCAGGCGGCGGTGGAGTCGAAGTACCGGTCGCAGGCCAGCAGCGACAGCTGGTCGGCCGCGCCGGGCAGCCGCTGCACCGCGTCCCGGTAGGACATGTCCCGCTGCGGCGCGGGAACGCCGAGGTCCGCGACGATCCGGTCGACCAGCGCGCGGACCGGCACCGGCCGCGGGTGGTTCGCGTGCAGCACCCGACCGGGCGGGGCGGCGCGCAACGCGAGCGTCGCGATGATCTCGGCGAGGTCGTCCACCCACACCATGCCGAGCCGGGGCCGGGCTCCCTCGATCGTGCTGCCGGTCGCGGCGAGCAGCCGGGCGAGGCCGGGCACCACCCAGCGGTCCCCTGCGCCGTACACGAAGTAGGGGCGGACGACGGTGCCGCCCGCGGCGAGCACCGCGTTCTCCCCGGCGAGCCGGGTCTCGCTGGTCACGGACTCCGGGCGGGGCCGCACCTCGTCCTCGGCGGGTCCGCGGTGCTCGCCGCGGCCGTAGACGGCGGCGGTGCCGAGCTGCACGAAGCGGTGCACGCCCGCGCCGCGCGCCTCCGCCAGCAGCGCCCGCACGCCCGCGTCGTTCACGGCCCGGCAGGTGTCCGGGTCGGAGCCGACGGCGGCGGCCAGGTGCACCACCGCGTCCACGCCCGCACAGCTCCCGCGCAGCGAGGCCGGATCGGCCAGATCACCCGCGACCTGCTCGTCGTCGCCGGTGCGCCGGTGGTGCACGAGGGTGCGCAGCCGCACCCCGCGCTCCCGCAGCGCCCGGCGGGTGGCCGCGCCGACGAACCCGGTCGCGCCCGTCACCAGCAATTCCGTCATGCCCAGCTCACCACCGCCGCTTGGCACACCAGTGCCGCGTACCACCCGAGCACGAAGGTCATCGCGAGCCCGGCGGGCCAGGCGCGGCTGCCGCCGAAGAACCGCCGCGCCCCGACGGCGGGCAGCGCCAACGCGCAGTACGGCAGCAGCCGCCCCAGGTCGGCGGCGCCGTCTAGCTCCCACGGCCGGAACAGCACCGCGGCGGAGGCGGCGGCCAGCGCCGGTGCGGCCAGCACCAGCACCGCGCCGCCGACTGGCCCGACGACGTTCGAGTACAGCCGCGCATCGGCCGGGGCCGTCCACGCCGTCTTGCGGGCGAACTCGAAGTGCAGGAACACGCAGGAGAAGCACCCGATCACGGCCGGGTCGAGCCCGCCGGTGGCCGAGACGCACACGTACACGCTCAGCAGCACCTGCACCGGATAGGTGATCGCGAGGTTCGGGAACAGCGCGTCCCGCAGCCGCGCCGACCGGCGCTCCAGCACCACCAGCAGCAGCGCGTAACCCAGGTCCAGCGCCAACACCGCCACCGAGACCGCCTCGACCAGCGCGTTCGCCAGCACCAGCAGCGCGGCGAACAGCAGCATCCAGCGCCGCAGCTCGACCGCGGTGATGGAGCCGCGCACCAGCGGCCTGCCGGGGTTGTGCTCCCGGTCGTAGTCGAGGTCCTTCTGCTCGTCGACCATCCGCAGGTACAGCAGCACCAGGCCGACCGAGCAGATCCGCACCGCCGTGCCCGCCGACGGCGCCCACCGGTCACCGGCGACGACGGCGAGCGACCCCTCCAGCGCGAGCACCCACAGCACCGCGTACGTGCAGTAGACCTTCGGCGGGAACACATCCAGCACGAACCGGCCCAGCCGAGCTCCCGCCCCGGGAGCGGCGGTGGTGGTCACGACGGCACCTCCAGCACGGTGACCTCCCCGGAGGCGCCGTCGACGGCGATCCGCGCCCCGTCCGGGATGGCGGTGGTGGCGCCGCGCAGCGACACCACGGTGGGAATGCCGAACTTGCGGCCGGTGATCGCGGTGTGCGACAGCATGGTGCCGCGCTCCACGACGATGCCCTTCGCGGTGAGCATCAGGAACAGCCAGCCCGGATCGGTCTCGCGGGCGATGAGGATCATGTCCTCGCCGGGTTCGACGGGGTCGCGCGGATCGAGCACGATCCGCGCGGTGCCTTCGACGCGGCCACTGCTGGAGCCGAGGCCGCGCAGCTCTCCCCCGCCGGGGTCGGCGGCGGCCCGCACGGCGCCGAGGGAGGTGGTGACGCCGCCGAGGGTGCTGAACCGCTCGGGCAGTTCCGGCGGGTCCTGCTCGAACTCGGCCTTGCGGACGGCGGCGACGGCGCCGAGGTCGCGGGTGACGCCGGTGCCGTCGAAGTGGCCGAACACCTCGTCCTCGGTCAGGTGCACCACGTCGGCGGCGGAGCGCAGCACGCCCTGCGCGGCGAGGTCCTCGCCGAGCGAGTGGAAGACCGTCTTGGCGAGGCCGAACAGTTCGCTGCGGCAGTAGCGCGAGTTCTCCCGGTGCCGCACGCTGCGGCGCAGCTTGTCGAGCAGCCGCCGCAGCACGGCGAGCTTCGGGGAGCGGGCACCGAGGGCCGCGGTGAGCCGCCGCTCGGCGTCGGCGCGGATGCGCTCCTCCCGCTCGACGAAGGTGGCCCGGTCCAGGCCGGCTCGGGCGTAGTCGGCGACCGTGCGCAGCAGTGCGCCGGGTTGGGCGCGCAGCGTCGGCTGTTCCATCTTCAGGTCCTGCACGCTGCGGTCGCCGTAGCGGTGCAGGTGCTCGTGCACCGCGGCGCGGAACGCGTCCCCGTGCCGACCACCGTCCACTTCGGACCAGACCTGCGCGGCGGGCCGGTCGTCCATCGCGGCGAGGAACTCCGGCCGTGCGCGGGCGAGTTCGGCGAGACCGACGGCGGAGAGCACGGCGGCTTCACCGCGGTTGCGCTCGCCGCCGCACAGCAGATCGTTGAGCACGCCCTCGTCCAGCCCCGGCGCCCACTTCGCGAGCAGCCCGCGGACGGCGCCGGTGGTGGCCGACAGCACCGAGTCGTTGATCAGCGTGACGCCCCAGTGCGCGCCGACCTCCCGCCACGCGGCGCGGAAATCGGCGATCCGGGCCAGCGGGTCCCGCTGCGCCCAGTCCACCGCGCGACGCGGTGCGATCACGCCTTCCCACCAGGTCTCGAACTCGCGCATGGCGCGGTCGTGCCGGGCCAGCGCCCGCAGCAGCCGGGCGAGCGGGCCGGCGAGCCTGCCGACGACTCCCGGCCACGTCGGCGCCAGCGAGCGCAGCGAGCCCTCGCCGCTGACGGGCAGGCCCATCATCTGCTCCCAGGAAGCCCGCAGCAGCGGGAAGAACGCGACCTGACCGTGCAGGTGCAGCCACGAGTCGAGGTCGTAGTAGACGCGGCCGCCGAGGTACCCGATCATCCGCTCCAGCTCGGGCCCGCTCGCGTCGAGCAGGTCCCGGTCCACGCCGTAGCGGCGGTACAGGTCGTGGAAGATCGTGCGGTAGAAGCCCCGGGCGAACGAGTAGGTCAGCGCGGTCGTGGTGCCGGAGAAGCTCTCGGTGACGTTCGCGTTGCTCCACTGCTTGCGGGTGGACAGGTCGATCGCGATGGGCCGGGCCTGCACGAGGCGGATGGTGCCGTCCTCGGTGAGCACGCCTTCGACGTCCTGCGGGGCGCCGAACAGCGCCGCGACCCGGGCGCCGAGCGCGGCGACCTCCCGCACCTGCGCTTCGTCGAGCACCGGCGCGTCGCGCAGTTCCGGCGGCACCGGCAGCGGGACGGGCCCGGCGTCGGGGCGGTCCGGGTCGAGACCGAGGCGTTCCGGTTTGTGCGCGAGGTGCGACTCGCAGCGGCCGGTGGCCGAGCGCAGGAAGTAGTGGTCCACGCCGACCTTCTCCTGCACGACGCCTTCGCCGATGCCGTGCCCGGCGGCGAGCACCGCGTCGTCGGCGCCGGTGGCCGGATCGCAGGTGAACAGCACGAAGGACTTGGCGCCCAGCACCATCTCCTGCACGCCGACGGACACCGCGAACCCGTCGAGCGCGAGCCCCTGGACGTGCCGGTACAGCAGCGCTTCGGCGGTGAACCCGGACGCCCAGCACTCGCGGACCCGGTCCAGGACCCGGTCCCGGCCCACGTACAGGAAGCTCTCCCCCATGCCCGCGAACGGGTCGGCGGCGGAATCCTCGCTCTCCCGCTCGGAACGGCCCACGCTGGAGGAGCGGACGGCGACCAGCGAGCCGGGCGCGAAGGTCGCGTCGAACGCGTCGAGCACGGACCGCTCGACCCCGGCGGGGAACGGGACGTCGAGGAACAGGTCGCGGATGGCCTTCGCGGCGGCGTCGAGGGAGGCGCGGTCGGTGAAGTCGATGGCGTCCAGCTCGCGGCGGATCCCACCGCCGATCTCGCGCGCCACGTCGCGGAAGACGGCGGCGTCGAGGCAGCAGAACCGCGGCACCGGCAGGCCGGCGGCCCGCATCTCGGCGAGGCGCGCGAACTTGTTGCCGACCTGCGCGCCGGTCGGCCGGGCGTCGTCGTGGATCATCGCGGCGGTCACCGGTCCCATCACCACACCGCCGGGATGAGCCGGGGGCGGTTCCGCGCGTAGTCGGGGTAGTCGGGCAGCCGCATCAGCGTGTCCTCCTCGACGAGGACGCGGCGCACCACGGCGGGCACCATGAGCGCGGCGAACGCGAGCACCCCGTACGGGTTCAGGAACGCGACCACCAGCCCGAGGTGGGCGAACACCATGCCGGTGTAGGCGGGGTGGCGCACCAGCCGGTAGGGCCCGGTGCTGACGATCGCGTGCCCGTCGACGGTGCGGACGCGGTGCGAGTAGAAGCGGCCGAGCCGGTGCACGGCGGTGAGCCGCAGCACGACTCCACCGAAGAACACGGCGACGGCGGCGGTGCGGCCGAGCCCCCACCCGTCCCAGGTGTTCGGCGGCAGCGCGACGGCGGCGAGGACGGCGAGCCGGGACAGCCCGTAGAGCTGCAGGCTGCCGCGGTCGGCGGAACTGGTCTCCTGCACCGATCCCTGGAAGGTGACGCGGGATTCGACCAGCGTCCACCCCAGGTAGGCGAGCAGGACGGCGGCTTCGCCGGACGCGGGATCACCGTCGAGCAGGCGGCCGCCGATGCCCCAGGCGAGCACCAGCATCCCGCACAGGAAGATCGCGGGCGGGAAGAGGCTTTCCAGCTTGCGGTTCATCGTGCTGCTTCCCGGTTGGCCCAGCGCAGGTGGTCGTACACGCGCGGGGGAACGATCATGCCGGTGAGCCGGACGGAGCCGATCACGTCGCCTGCGGCGAGCAGGTCCACGGCGAACTCGACGCGCTTGCGCCGCATGGTCATCGTGGTGGTGCGGAGCCGGACGTCCTCGGTGGCGGCGACGGGGCGGCGCTGCTCGTGCCGGACCCCGTTGAGCACGTACTTCCAGTCGTGCGCCACGTCCCACACCTGGTGCCCGACCAGGGTGATCAACTGGCGGGCGCCTTCGACGAGTTCGAGCGCGGAGCGGTGCCGAGGGTCGCGGCGGCGCAGCGCGTGGTCCGGCGCGAAGTCGAGGATCCGCGCGGTGCAACCGGAATCGTCGCCGGTGAAGTCGCCGATGGCGACGTTCTCCGCGCGGTGGCGGTGCACCAGCTCCCGATCGACCGGTACCGGTGCGGGCAGCACGGGGCCGGGTGGCGGCGGGTCGTGGTGGTCGCGCAGCGACACGTTCCCGTCGGCGACGACGAGGCCGCCGGAGGAGCAGTACGCGTCCCAGCGCTCCCCGTCGGTCGCCGGGCTGCTCATCAGCACTTCGACCGGGCGGTCGAGCTCGCAGAAGTGGTGGAACTCCACGGCCAGCTCCGCGACTCGGCCGGGGGACGCCGAGGCGAGCCCGGCGATGCCGTCGAGCAGCAGCATCGCGGGCAGGTGGTCCAGCGGGTGGTCGAAGAAGAACGCGTCCGTCGGATCGGAGACCATTGATCCGGTCATCGTGTGCACGACGGAGTCGATCGTGACGCTCATGTTTCTCCTCAAGGCCCGGGGAAGTCGCCGAATGGTCCGGTCGCCTATTCCAGGACTACCGGAAGTTGATCTAGTGGAATTCCCAGTGTTGGCCGGAGAGGCACCAGCGCCCCCGGCGCACCCAGCGGCGATCAACGGAGAAACCGAGCATCCAGCCCGCCTTCTAGGGAAATCAGCAGTCCTCGACATCAGGACTCCTGCGCTGGTCCCGAGCCCGCGATGATCCCCACCACGCGGGCGGACATGCCATTTTCCGCACCGCGTCGCGCATTTCACCCGCGAAGCGGGGAAATCAGCGGACCGAATCACCGGAAACCGGAGCTGCGCACCGCGACAACGCCGGGACCCCATTCCGGCGATCCCCGTGCGAAAGACACCCGGTGCCTTTCCGGGCCGCGAGGACCGCGACCACCCGATCGGCGACGCCGACTCCGGCGGCGGTTCCGCGGCCCGGCACCGGCGCGGTGCGACGATGACTCGCGGACGACGCAGCCCACCCGAGGAGGTGCCGATGAGCGCGGCGGAGCACGACGACGAGGGCGGCGCGGCCACCGGCCCGCCGCGGGTGGCGCGGCTCGACGCCCGCGAGCGGCTGAGCCGGGCGCGCCGGGAGCGGAACGAGGGGGCCTTCCTCGCCGATGCCGCCGCGCAGGGTTTCGTCCCCGACTCGTCCACCCAGGTCTGGTTCGAACCGGCCGCCGACCTCGCCGAGCCGTTCGGGATCCGCGCCGGGGACGAGATCTGCGTCCGCGACCGGGTGCTGCGCGCCGACGGGCACCCGGTGCTGCTGGCGGTCTCCCGGTTCCCGCGGTCGATCACCGCCGGGACCGCGCTGGAACGCCCCGACACCGGGCCGGGCGGCGCACCGGCCCGCCTCGACGAGCTCGGCCACGGCGCCACCCGCTACGAGGAGGTCGTCACCGCCGCGATGGCGACCGAGCTGGAACGGCGGGCGCTGGAGACCGAACGCGCACCGCTGCTGCACGTGCGCCGCACCACGTGGAGCGGGGACCGCGTCGTCGAGCTCACCGACGTGAAGATGCCCGCCGGCGCCGCCGAACTCCGCTACTCCTGGGACGCCTGCTGACCGTCACCCGTCGCGCGTGCCCCGGCGGACCGGACCAGGAGCGTGGATGTTGCGCGAGATGCCGTACTCGGCCTCTCGTTCGACGAGATCACCCCGACCTCGGTGCGCGGCTCGGTCGCCGCGGACGAACGCCACCACCGGCCCTGGGGAATCGTCCACGGTGGACTGCACACCGCGGTCGTCGAAACCTTCGCCACCACCGGGGCCTACGAAGCGGTCGAGGACCACGGGCAGCAGGCGGTCGGCGTCGCCAACGCCACCGACTTCCTACGCCCGCACCGCAGCGGCAGGCTCGACGTCGAGGCCGTCGCGATCAGCCAGGACCGCACCCAGCAGCTGTGGCAGGTGGCACCGATCCAGCAGGGCGGACGCGCCCGGACCGGACCGCGCCCGCCCCTGAACCGTGGCCGCTTCCGCCGGGCGGACGGCAGGATCGGGGCATGAACGGGAAGTGCGCCGTGCTGGCGCTGCACTGGCAGATCAACGTCATCGCGCCGGAAGGGTTCTTCGGCGACCTGCTCGCCGCTCCGGTCGCGCGCAGCGGAGTGGTGGCGCGCGCCGCCCGGTTCCACGCGGCCGCCGCCGCAGCGGGCGCCGAACTGGTCTTCACCCGCTTCACCGTGCCCGCCGGGGAGGGCGAGCTGGTCCGCAACACCGAGTTCATGCGCGCAGTCGGCGACGCGCAGGAGTCGTTCCGCCCCGACGCTCCGGGCGCGGCGCTGGTCCCGGAGCTGGCCGGACAACCGGGCCTGGTGGTGGACAACCAGAAGCTGTCCGGGCTCGCGGGCAACGATCTCGCCACCTGGTTGCGCGACCGCGGGGTCGGGACGCTGTTCCTCACCGGCGTCGCCACCGACCTCACGGTCGAGCAGACCGCCCGGCACGCCACCGACCTGGGCTTCCAGGTGCACGTCGTCACCGACTGCACGGCGGCCGCCGAGGAGGCGACGCACCGGGCGTCCCTCGCGGCGCTCGCGCGGACCACGGCGGGCAACCGCACCGCGGCGGAGGCGCTCGCCGCCTGCCGGTAGGCCGGGGCCCGGCACGTCAGCCGAGCGGGGACGCGAGCCACGGGAGGTCGAGGCCGATCAGGCCCGCGCCGAACTCCAGCGCCCCGAGCAGCCACACCGTGCCCAGCACCACGGCGCCGGTGCCCGCGAGCAGCAGCAGGCGCACCGCGGGGTGCCGCCCGCGCTGCCACGCGTCCCACCGGTCGTACCCGCGGCGCAGGAAGGCGAGCGCGCGGCGGGCCGGCTCGAACTCGGTGCCGAGCACGGCGAGGCCCGCGAACGCCACGACCCAGCCCGGCCCCGGGTACGGGATCATGACGATCCCGGCGACGAGCACCGCGGAACCGGCGATGCCGACCCCGGTACGCCACGCGACGTCGGCGGCGCGATTGCGGCGGGCTCGTTCCCGCTGCCCGCGGTACCGGTCGCGGAGGCTCGGGCGTGCCGTGGCGGCGGGCTCGGTGGCGGCGGGCCCGGCCGGGTCGAGTTCGGCCGTCGCGGATCCGGTCGCGGATTCAGCAGCGGATTCGGCGGCGGCTTCGGTAGTGGCGGTGCCGGTCACGGTCGTCCTCCGGGCCTGCTGCGCGTGCGGTCCGCTCACGACTTCCGGAGGAGGCGCTTGCTGCTGCGGCGGAACGCCCAGACGACGACCAGCGCGCCGAGCACCGTCAGCGGCGTCCCCATCGCGACGCGGGCCACCGCCAGCCCACCGGTCGTGTCGATGACGTAGAGCCACTGCTGCACCGCGAACCGGGCGCCGAACACGAGCGCCGCCGCGAGGGTGGCGAGGTCGTGGGCGCGCAGGCTCGGCCGGTCCTCCCGCCACGGGTTCGTCCCGCCGTGCAACAGGTTCCAGACCACGCCGGTCACCGGCCGCCGGGCCAGCAGCGAGCCCGCGGTGAGCACGAACCCGGCCAGCGCGGCCCAGATCCCGATGGCGAAGAAGTCCTTCGCCGACCCGGTCCACGCGGCGAGGCCCACGGCGACGCCGACCGCGACCAGCCCGCCGACGGCGGAGGCGAACTTCTCGCCGCGCAGCATCCGGAACGCGGTCAGCAGCACGGCGGCGCCGACCGACACGGCGATGGTCACCGACAGCGGCAGGAACGAGTTCGCCCCGGCGAAGACGATGACGGGTGCCGTGGAGTACACGAATCCCACCGGCCCGCCGACCTGGTCCAGCACCGACGGCTTCGGCGCCTCGGCCGCGACGGCCTCGATGCGCTCGGTCGGCCGCTCGTCCCGCACTTCCTGCTCCACGTTCGTCATGGCCTTCGCTCCTCGATCGACATCCGGTGACGAGGAGAAGGAGAAGCCGTGCCGCAACGTCATGCTCAAGGCACTGCGACGCACGTCACACCGAGGGGTCGCCGATACCGCCTTTGGTCCACATCGGACACCTCACTCGATCCGTCCACATCGGACGCGCCCGCGCCGCCCAGGCCTTGCCAGATCCGCATTCCGGCCGGGCTCCGCCGCCATCGGCGTCGATCCGCGCGGCACCGGGCCGTCCGCCGTCATCGCGGCCACCGCGGAGTTCCGGCGCGGCGGCGGGCGCTGCGCGGGGGCGGGCGCCCGCTGGGATCGTGACGAACTCGGGACATCCCCCGGACGTAGCGGTGACCCGGCGGGCCGACGCTGAGCGGGGTGATCACTTCTCCGGCCGGGGCGCGCCCCGGTGCGCCCGTCGCGAGTGCGCCCGGTGCTGCTGTGATACTCGATCAGGTGTCACGCGTGCTGTTGATCGAGGATGATCCCGCCGTCCGCCGCGGCCTCGAACTGGGCCTGTCCCAGCAGGGGCACCAGGTCCACGGCGTGGAAACCGGCGAAGCGGGGCTCGACCAGCTGCGGGCCGATCCCCCGGACGTCGTGGTCCTCGACCTGATGCTGCCCGGGATGAACGGCTTCGAGGTGTGCCGGCGGATCCGCGCGGGCGGCGAACTCCCGGTGATCGTGCTGACCGCGCGCGGGGACGACATCGACGTGGTGGCCGGGTTGGAAGCGGGCGCCGACGACTACGTGGTCAAGCCGGTGCGGGCCAGGGTGCTCGAAGCGCGCCTGCGCGCCGTGCTCCGGCGCACCGCCCGCCCGCAGGCCGACCTGGAGCGCCACCCGGCTGTCCATCGACCGCGCCGCGCTGCTGGTCGCCAAGGACGGCGACCCGGTGCGGCTGACCCCGACGGAACTGCGGCTGCTGCTGGAGCTGTCCGCGAGCCCCGGCCGCGTGCACAGCCGCCAGCAGATCTCGCGCGGGGTGAACCCGGCGGAGTTGAGGCCTCGGGGTGCCAGCACCTCCTGCTGGAGGGTCTGCACCTGCCGCAGGAGTTCGCCGAGCAGGTTCGGCGGCAGCGAACCACCTCCGGCGGCGGCAGCAGCGATGGTGCTGACCAGGCGTTCCTCGGTGGCCGCGGTGAGGTGCACGACGGCGACCACCCGGCATTCGACGACGCTCATCAGGTGGGCCCGCTCCAGTTCGCGCGTCACCAGGACCGCGGGAGCGGTGGAACCGGCCGCCGTCCGCCGCATGCGGGCCACCACGTCGGAGGTGACCCGGTCGGTCGCGAACACCCACACGTCCACGTCCGACGGCTGGTCGGTGGACCCGACGAACACGTCGAGGCTGCTCACCAGCGTCTCGGTGAGGCCGACCAGCGTGATCGGATCGGGGGCCCACACCGCCACGCGCGTTCGCTGCCCGCTCTCCCCCGCGGTCCTGGTCCCCGCAGCGTGGGGCTTCGCCTCGACCTCGGTCGCCATGATCACCCTCCGAACGCCCTCGGCCGCGGTGGTGGCGGCGGACCGGTGCGGCCCGACCCGCCGTTCCACGGCGTCGCGTGCTTGCTCCGCAATTCTGCGGCGGCGCCGCGGGCCGGCGGGGTGGTCCGGGGCCGGGTACGGGAATCCCCTCGGCTGCGCTGGTCCGGATGGCCGAGGCCGCACCACCGGTTCCTGCTGCTCGACCGTCCTGGGTGGACTCTTCGGTCGGCGCGGACGTTCCCGCCCCCGCGTTCGAGGGGTTCCCGGCCGGTCCGCGGCACCCCGCCTGCCGGATCGAGCGGAGCAGGGCGCCGCCGCTCGCCCGACTAGCCGGCGGGGGCTTCCACGGCGGGGAACCGCAGCCCGATCAGCTCTTCGGAGGTCGTCCAGATGCGCCGTGCCTCGTCGGTGCTGCGCAGGCCGGGGTACGGCTCCTGCTCGGCGGGCGGACCGGAGAAGTGGCGGAAACCGCTGGGTCCGTAGAACCGGCCGCCCTCCGCGCCGGGTGCCGTGGCGGCGTGCAGCGCGGGCAGCGCGGGCAGCGACGCCGTGTCCACCGTCCCGAACAGGACGCCGCGCGCGGACAGGGCGCGGATGAACCGCGCCTTCGCGGTGTCCCGGCCGCGGCCGACCTCGGGCCGGGCGGCGAGGAGGTTCGTGGGTGACACCCCCGGGTGGCAGAGGTTGCTGGTGATGCCCCAACCGCCCTCCCGGCTGCGCCGGTCGAGTTCCAGGCCGAACAGGCCGAGCGCGATCTTCGACTGGCTGTAGGCCCGGTTCCCGCGGTAGTTCCGCTCCCACTGGAGGTCGTCCCAGTTGATGCCGTGCCGCCCGGCGGCGACGCTGAGCTGCGAGGTGACCCGGGCACGGCCCGCGCGCAGCAGCGGCAGCAATCCGGCGACGAGCGCGACGTGCCCGAGGTGGTTGGTGCCGAACTGGAGCTCGAAGCCGTCCTCGGTGGTGCGCCGCTCGGGCGGGGTCATCACCCCGGCGTTGTTCACCAGGACGTGGATCGGCCGCCCTTCCCCGGCGAGCCGGTCCGCGAGCGCGGCGATGGACGCGAGCGAGGACAGGTCGAGCTCGCGCAGCGACACCTCGGCCCCGGGATGCCGGTGGCGGATCTTCGCGATCGCGGCATCGCCCTTGCGCGGGTTGCGGACCGGCAGCACGACTTCCGCGCCGGCGCCGGCGAGCCGGGTCGCCAGCCCCAGTCCGACGCCGTCGCTCGCTCCGGTGACCACCGCGAGCCTGCCGGTGAGGTCGGGGGCCGGGATGTCCGGGGTGGTCGCCATGTTCGTGCCTCCTGCTGGTCCACGGTATCCTGACACCTGTCAGACACTACCTGACAGGTGTCAGGATTCCACTGCGGAGCGAAAGCGGGGAGGACGAGCGCATGGCGACCGAGGAACCGACCGGCGCGGCACGGCGGCCGGGACGGCCCGGGCCGGGCTCGCGGCCGGCACCGGACGAGGCCGAGGTCCTCCGGCGAGGCGTGGAGGCGTTCGCCGACCTCGGCTACGAGCGCGCCTCGGCGCGGGAACTCGCGCGACGCCTCGGCGTCAGCCACAACTTCATCAACGACCGCTACGGGTCCAAGTCCCGCTTCTGGCGGGCCGCGGTCGATTCCGTCCTCGAAGCCGACCAGCGGGAACGCGAGCGGCTGGCCGGGGCCGGATTGGACGATGCCGAGCTGGTCCGCGCCGTGATCCACCACTTCTACCGGTCCGCCGTCGAAGTGCCGCTGTTCGGGCGGTTGCTCGCCGACGAGTTCGGCCGGGAGTCCGAGCGCCTGGACCACCTGCACGAGAAGTACGTCGCGCCGACGCTGCGCCCGCTGCTCCCGGCGGTCGAACGACTCATGGCTGCGGGACGCCTGCCCCTGGTGCCGGTCGACGTGCTCTTCTTCGCCGTGATCAGCCCGGTCGCCGGGCTGGTGCAGCTGCCGCTGGCGCACCGGCTCGGCCGCGCCGCGCCGGTGACCCGGGACGGCCAGTTGCGCACCGCCCGCCAGCTCGCCGACCTGATCGCGGACGGCCTCCTCGGGCGGCACCCGGAGTCCTGAGCGGACCGAGCGGCACCGCGCGCCGGTCGCGCGCGGTGCCGGTGGCGGTCAGGCCGCGCCGGGCAGCGCGCAGTCCGGGCGGGAGAGATCGATGCCCGATCCGGGCGTGAGGCACGCGGGGATCGCCGCCGTCTGCTGCGCGTAGCGCCGCTGCGGGTGGACGGTGACCACGCCTTCCTCGTCCACCTCGCACGGGTTGTCCGCGGTGCAGACCTCGCCCGAGGTGTTGCTGGAGTTGTGGATCCCGACGACGGCACCGGTGGCCGGGTCGAGCAGCGGCGAACCGGAACCGCCCGCGTCGGGCAGGCAGTCCTCGGTGTACCGGATCGCCTGCCGCTGGGAGTAGCCCTCCTCGCGCAGCTCCGGCACGATGCCCGCGACGGCGCAGCTCCAGGTGTCCTGCAATCCGCCCGAGACGACGTCGATCGCGTCGGCCTGCCGCGGGGCCCGGGCGGAGAGCTCGAAGACCTTGACGCCCTCGTCCGCGAGCTGCGCGTAGGTCTTGTCCAACCGGTACAGCGCGACGTCGGTGCCGGTCATGGTGGCGTACACCAGGTCGGTGGTCTTCGCGGTCGTCACCGGCCCGTCGGTGCCGAGGACGCCGACCATCTGCTCCTCGGGGCGTTCGACGACCACGTCGCCGGGCGCGGGACGTGCGCCGCTGGTGCAGTGCCCGTTGGTGAGCACCAGCGCCGGGTCCTGCGGCCTGGTCGCGCCGGTGCGGACGATGGAGGCGGAGCAGTCGCCGACGACCGCCGCCCCTTCCAGGGTGGGGTTGCGGTCGGCGGTCATGGACTCGATCCAGGACCGCATCGCCGCCACGTCCGTGTAGACGACGGGCTGCCCCTTCCCGTTGCTGCCGTGCACGGCACCGGCCAGCGCCCAGCCATCGCCGTCCTCGACGAGCGCGGGCCCGCCGGAATCCATGTTGGTCGCGGCGGTGCTGCCGTCGCGGGCCCCGACGCAGATCTCGTCCGCGCCGATCCCGGACCGTTCGCAGGCGTCGGCGGGCTGCACCTCGGTGTCGGCTTCCCGCAGGTGCGCGGGGAAGCACTCCGGGGCGTTCTCGTCGCAGGTCACCCCCCAGCCCATGATCCGGGTGGGCGTCCCGGCGGGCGGTGTCCGCGCCGCGATCGGGATCGGGGCGCCCTTCGCCGGGGTCCGCAACCGCAGCAGGGCGATGTCGTTGCCCTGCTGCCCGCTGGGGTGGGCGATGAACTCGTCGACGTCGATCAGCTCACCGCCCGAGGCGGGGTCGACCGACCCGAGCCGGACCCGCCAGTCCACCGGATGTCCCGTGGTGGCCTGGTCGTCGGTCCGCGCGCAGTGCGCGGCGGTGACCACCCACTCCGGCGAGATCAGCGTGACCCCGCAGACGTGACCGTCCGGCCGGGGTGATTCGGGCCGCTGGAGCGACCCCGTGAACGGGTAGGCGTTCGGCGACTCCTCGCCACCGGTGATGGCTGTCGCGGCGGGTGCGGTCAACACCGCCACGGCCAGCGCGACGCCGGTCGCGGCTGCGGCACGGACGCGCATGGGTGGAACTCCTTCGCTTGTGCGGAACCGACGAGGACCACGGTTCCGCCGCGATGTCCGCGCTCCGACCCCGGAACGTCACGAGCGTGGAACAAGATCCGTCGCGGCCGGGGCCGCACGGGCGTTTCCCCGCCACGAAGGCGGCCGGTCAGCCGAGGGTGCCGACGTTGCGCAGGTAGCAGTTCCCGCACATGGACTCGTAGCCGACTTCGCCGTCGATGGCGACCTGGCTGCCGTCCCGGGTGAACTCGCCGTCGAGGGTGCGCGCGTTGAACGTGGCCTTGCGCCCGCAGCGGCAGACGGTCTTGAGCTCCTCGATGGAGTGCGCCAGTTCCATCAACCGGAGGCTGCCCGGGAAGCCGCGGGTGCGGAAGTCGCTGCGCAGCCCGTAGGCGATGACCGGGATCCCGTCGAGCACGGCGAGCCGGAACAGGTCCTCCACCTGGGGCCCGGTGAGGAACTGGGCTTCGTCGACGAGGACGCAGTCCGGTGCGCCCCCGGCGAGCACCGCGTCCCGCAGCAGGTCGTCCTCGCCGGGCACCACGTCGACCTCGCGGGTCACCATGATCCGGGACAGCACCACCGGGCTCTTGGTGTCGAGCTTCGGCTTCACCACGACGACGCGCTGCCCGCGCTCCTGGTAGTTGTGGGCCACCTGGATCAGCGCCGTCGACTTGCCCGAGTTCATCGCGCCGTACCGGAAGTAGAGCTTCGCCACGACCGGGAAGCTAACCACAGCCCCACCGGCCGAGGTCGCGGCACCGGCCGGACGCGTCCCCCATCAGGCGCCCAGGAACGCGGTCACCGCCGCGATCGAGGAACCCACAGCTCGCCGCAACGCCGCACGCGGCTGGCAACGCAGGAGAATCCGCTCGCACGTGAGGGGAGGATCGCACGCCGCTCTCGGCGGCCTCCAGACCGTTCAGCGAACCCCTCAGCGGCAGGGTCTGGCGCTGAGGCTGAGGGGCGCGAAGAAAGGGGTGGTCACCCGGTTAGCCACCCGATGCGGAAACAGGCCCGGCACTCAGCTGAGCACCGGACCTGCTACCTGCGATTCCAGGGTGGAGGTTGCGGGAGCTTACTCGAACACAAAACCGCTGGTCAGTGAGCAGACCAGGAACGCTCCACAACGTCAGGAGC
>NZ_JAIUJZ010000218.1:0-18744 GCF_020176775.1 Saccharopolyspora sp. 6M | reverse complement strand
CCCCCAAACGCCCCCTGCGCATCCTCACCCCGGCCGAGTACGACGCCCTCCACACGGCACTCGCCGCGCCACGCTGGCGACTGCTCGTCGACGTCGCCTTCGAAACCGGCATCCGATGGGGCGAACTCGCCGAACTACGCGTCCACGACCTTCATCTCGCCACCCGGGTCCTGACCATCAGCCGCGCCGTCGTCGAACTCCGCCACCCCGATCCGGACGGCCAATGCTTCCGCATCAAGCAGTACCTCAAGAACACCGCGTACCGGCAGCTCCACCTCACCACCGAGCTCACCCACGCACTACTCGACCACCTCACCGAACACCACCTGGCGTCCGACGACCTCATATTGGGCTTCCCGGCGGCGCCCCCGCGGGACGACACCAACCCGTCCACAGGCGGTGCAGCACCCGAAGGACACGGCACCGCCAGCCGCTACAGCGCCGGATGCCGCCGCGACGCCATCGCCACCTACCGGCGCCACCGCCGCGCACTCGGCCACGACCGGCCCGCCCACCAGCCGCGCTCTCCCGCCAACCGGCACCTGGCCCGCAACTGGTTCCGCAAAACGATCTGGGCCCCCGCCCTACACCTCACCCACCGCGTCCGCATCCACGACCTCCGCCACACCAACGCCTCCTAAATGCTCGCCGGCGGAGCCGACCTTGAAACCGTCCGCGAACGCCTCGGCCACACCAGCCTCCGCGCCACCGAGCGCTACCTCCACAACCTTCCCGACGCACACAACACCGCAATCAACGCACTCCACCGCATCCGCAACTCACCAAGCCAAGACACCGCACTCGCGGCACGGCACCCAACCAACTAGCGGTCACCCCAGCACACCCCATGCGCCGCCATCGCCGCGCACGCCCGCCCAAGCACAGCTCAAGCTCAAAACCACAGCCCACCGCACTGCGGCCACGCATCAGCTGTGCAAGGAAACGAACCGCCAACACCGCAAAGGCCGCGTTCCTCGCGGTCAAACCACGGTCACCACACAACCGGACACAACAAAACCCCCACCGGTGAAGATCACCGACAGGGGTTCTAACCTGCTCAAGCTGCTGGTGCGCGATACTGGGGTTGAACCAGTAACCTCTACCGTGTCAAGGTAGTGGCCCCTCGTTTCTGACCAGCACGTTCGCGCTCCGCCGCAGGTCAGCGGCCCTTGTTCCTGCTCGTCGAGACTAGTTGCCACGCGTTCAGCCGCGTTCCCGTCGCCATCAGATCGCCATCTGAACTTGTACGAGGACCACCGTGCAACGGAAAATCGAACCCGGGACGAGTTGGTGATGCGCCCCTTCGTCGGTCGGCGGATAGGCCACGAGCGGGTCGACGTTCTCACCGCCGCAGCCCGCGACCAGAAGCGAGGCCGAGCACGGAACAGCTGACGCGTCTCGTCGACGACCCAAGGGATCGCGACCGCGACCCAGTCGTCGGTGCGCAGCGCCTCGACTACCGCCTCCTCCGGTCCCACGCCGGTCAGCATCGGTCGGCGCCGCTGCGGGTGCTCCGGCCGCTTTCGAAAGGGAAATGATGTACACCTAGCGCACGAGAGCCGCCGAGAAACACCGCCGATCCGTGACCGTCGCCGAGGTGACGGCGAAGTACCAGCGCGACGAAACTCTGGTGATGATCACCGCATACGACCTGAATCGGGCAAGAGCATTTCGCCGGGCACGCACGTGTCGGAGCAGGTCGCGGACTCCCGGATGAGCAGCGCGGGCCGGGACAGGGCGGCCTCGTTTCCAGGCCCCTTATCTGGTGGGTAGACAGCCGACTCCGAGGTCCGCTGTTGGAGAGCGCGACTCATGGCCGAAGGGCCTGGTGTGCGACGTCCTGGGCCCCTCGGCATCGCGGCCTACCGACGCGTTTCGTCGATGCGAAGCGCAGCACCGAGCGCGAAGAACGCCGGCGCCCACTCCCCAACGAAGATGCCCCACCTGTCGGCACGGGCGATGTCCTCAGCTTTCCGGGAAGACACCCAACTGGCCACGCTCAAACCGATCGATACCACTCCTGCCGTGAACAAGTGGTCTGAGCGGACTCCGCAGTTCCGCAACGCTGTCAACATCGCCATCCCCCTCGTGTCCTGCTCGGCATGGTGTCTTGCAATGTCCAGCATGGGTACTGTCGCTCCCACGCGCATCCCGCAGCTTCCAGATGAGGTTGTACCCCTGAGGACAGGGTGAGCGAAGGAGCATGCAACGTCATGTCTCGGTGTGACGGACTCGCTCGATAGCAGTGACGGCGAATTCAGCGAGTCCCGCGGCCAAGCCCGGATAGTCGGGCGCTTCCGCAGCCATCACCGTGGTCCAGTGGTACAACAACTCGGCCTGCCAGAGCACCCATACCGCGTCGTAGGCGTTATGCAGATCGACGCGGTCGAGCATGTTGACCAGCTCCTCAGCACTGCTCAACGACGCGGTCAACGACACCGGCAACTCCACAGACCCCACGGCAGAGCTCGACCACTCCCATCTGAGATTCCGCGGCGACCTCGCAAGCCGAGTGCACCCGGGAGACCTGCGGGCCGACGGACCGCTCACCCGACCACGCCCGAGATCGGACTGGCCATGGCGTCACGGCGCCGTTCGTCATCGAAACACCCGTGATAAGGCGCTGAGGGCGAACAGGCAGAGCACGCTGGCCGCGTCTATCGTGGTGTTGGCGAAAATGATGGACAGGCCGCTCGCTGCGGCGACGGCAAGCATGCTGGGGCGGAAATTCATGGTCCGCATAGAGACTACGATGCAGTCGAGGGACTTCCCAGCCCAGCGTACGTACCGGGCGCACGCGCACACGACTGAGGCGGGGAAGTGCGATCGGCCCGAAAGTTATCTGCTGATCGACAGCAGTATTCGGCTGCGTGCAAGTCCACGAGTAGCGGCTGCTAGCGATGACCGCAGCTTCGAGCAGAGCTGAGGGCACCGCGGTCGCGCTCGCGAGGCGACGCGGGCTACAACTACCTCCGCTGTGTCACCGTTCGGCGGCTACGGGAAGCAGGGCAGGTACCTGGCCCCACGGAGCAGGAGCCGACTCAACTCGGCACGACTCATACATCGCGGACGGTTCAGCCTCCGGTCTTGGGCCCCGGATTGATTCTTAAGGTATCTGCTGTTTGTTCAGACTGCGGAAACCCGTGCCGTCGATGACTAGCGCACGAGCACGTCGGTCCCCGCGTCCGGAGCGATCAATCGAAACCATCTTCGGCCATTTGTGTGAGCATGCGCCAAACGTGAACTCCGCAACATGCCCGCTACGCTCCACGCGCGATCTCGACCGCGTCCCAGCAGGAAGGGTTCAGCCCTGCTGTTCCACAGGCGCCGCACCCAGCTGAGCGAGCTGATCTTCCAACGCGATGATGCGGCAAGCACCCCATACCGGCATGCCCTGATCAACCAGCTCACGCACCCGCGACGCCCGTCGCAATTGCGCACGCGAATACCGCCGATGCCCCCCGCCGGATCGCACCGGAACCACCAGCCCCGTCCCCTCCAACGACCGCAGGAACGGCTGCGTCACGCCCACCATCTCCGCCGCCCGGCCCATCGTGTAAGCCGGATAGTCGGCGTCCTCGAACTTGTCCTCGATCTCGGCGCGCTCCTCGCCCATACACCCTCCCGGCCCCTCGCGAACAAGGGCCCCGGTGCACCGTCGGTACACCGGGGCCTGGAGGGAGATGTTCCAGTCAATTACCACTGCCGCTCATCCACCAACGAACACGAGGACGACGCGGCGCCGAACCTTGCGATACGACACCTCCCTTCCCGCACCCGCAGATGACCTTCACTCGACCCTGAGGCGGAGGCCGCTTTGCGCGTCTCCGCCTGCCCGGTCGACCATCGCGTCAATCACCGATCGCGCTGCTACATCCTCTTCTACTTCCTTGAGAGGAAGGCTAGCACCGCTATGGCGTCATGTCTACACCCACCGCTGCAGATATTGTCCACTTCGAGATCGGCCGGGTCGCTCTCGTGCTACAGCGCTCGTTCGAACTTCCCTGGCGGATGGTGCGACCGTGTGCGGCAACGGAGGATGCGCCCGGGCGAGGTCGGATCGCACATCGGCGCACGTTGCGCGGATCGGTCGCCGAGCAGTGCGTCGCATCACAGTGGCGAGAGACCGCGCGAGCTGCTCGCATCGACAAGGGCGGAGGAAATCCGAGGCGGCATCGCCGCGCGGAACACCGATTCGTTCGCTCGTCGGCCGAGGGACTGAGGGGAGTGCGGCCAGTGACCTTTTTCCACATGCTCGAGCCGTCCGCATTCGATGAGTCGACGTCGTCGATCCGCAGCGTGCAGTCCGAGGTCGACGACTACGACGCGCTCGACGACGCGTTCTGGTGGGACCACGGGTACCGCCACCTACCCGACCATCTGCGCATCGTGCCCGGCGACCGAGTCCTCGACGTCGGCTGCCGCACGGGCAAGTCCGCGCGCTGGCTGGCCGCTGCTCATAGCGCGCAGGTGCTCGGAACGGACCCTTCGCCAGCGATGATCAGAACGGCCGAGGAGAGACCGACGCCCGGAGTCCGGTATCGACGAACCCCACGAGGATCCCTGCCCGGCATCCCGGACTCCTCCGCCGACGCCGCCTACGCAGGTTTCGTCGTCAGCTGTGAGTTCCTCGACCATCTGGTCGAGGAACTCTTCTCCGAAGTCTTGCGCGTCCTGCGGCCCGGTTCCCGCTTCACCGTCCTCGATATCAACCCTTCGGCCGTCGGCATCCACTTCCCAGGGGTCGTTTACGGCCCACCCGGCCGATCTCCCCGTCCAGGCGAGGTGGTGCCCCTCAGCCTCCAACGGCGCGACGGCACGTGGACGCGCTCCCGTCGGCTTCACCGACCGGTCGGATCAGTTCGCGGAATGCTGGAGTCCGCCGGGTTCACGGTGGACCGGATGGACGTGCCGCTGGCCCGCACGCTCGCGCAATCCTCCTCCCAACCAGCCGTTCACGCGCCGTTCTACCTGATCACGGGCCTCACATGACGGGTCGATGAAGAACTCGGAGTCGAGTCACCCCCAGACGAAGACCTCAGCCGCGGCACGCTGCCTAACCTTCCGGCCGTTCAGCCCGCTTGGCCGAGTACATCGCCGCATCGGCTCGGCTGAGCGCGTGGTGCGCCGTGTCGTTCGGTTCGAGCGGGACGTACCCGAAGCTGGCGGTGATCCGGTACTTCTCGCCGTCCAGCAGAATTGGTTCGGCCAGGCGTTCGCGGAGCCGGGAGCACAGCGCTTCCGGGTCGGCGGGTGCCGGGTTGAGCAGGACCACGAATTCGTCCCCGCCGAGGCGGGCGAGGGTGGCCCTACCGTCGAGTTCAGCTCGTAGCTTGGTAGCCGTCGCCAGCAGCACGGTGTCGCCCGCTTGGTGCCCCCACCGGTCGTTGACCTCCTTGAACTGGTCCAGGTCGATGTAAAGCAGGCCGAGGGCGGTGTGCTGGGCGTGGGCCTGAGGTAGGGCCTGTCCGAGGACGTCCAGCAGAAGTGTCCGGTTCGCCACCCCGGTAAGCGGATCGTGCGTAGCGAGGTGACGCAAACGCTGATGGACCTCCTGCAGCCGACGCGCCGTCATGAGCTGTCGCACCACGACCAGGCCGACGACCCCGACGAGGAAGTAGACCTCCGCGGGACGCGGGCTGTCGATGGTCGCTCGCACGGCAGTGAACGCGCACACCGCCGCCAGCGGGACGTAGGGAAGGACGAGTGGGGGGAGGTTGGTCGCCACGCGGGACAGTCCGTTCTCCGGGGCGAGCGCGGCGACAAGCATGAGGTAGGGCGCCATCATGTACCCCACATCGGCAACGTTCGGCGGAGCAGGGCTGTTGTTGCTGATGGAAAACGCGTAGAGGGCGTCCGAAGCACCGATCGCGATGAGCCCGGCCAGCAGCCACGCCAGCGGAAGTCGCCAGCTGCGACGCAACAGGACCGATATGAGCACTGCGAGGACGATGAGGACGAGATCGGCCACCGCATAGGACGCCGCCAGCAACACCTCGCCGAGACTGGCGGATCCGCGTTCCACGGCAGCACCGAACGTGACCTGCCACACCAGGCCGAGCAAGCTGGTCGCCACGATCAATCCGTCGATCACCAGGACGCGCGGGCGCGTGATGGCGTCGGTGGAACCGGTGCGGGCATGCTCGTTCTTGGCGATGTGCAGCAATGCGAAGAAGGTGAACACCGGCAGTCCCAGGTAGAGCGCGTTCTCGACATCCGGGAAGGTCGCTGCCCGCATGTCCACGCTGCGATGCCACGTCCATACGGCTTGCCCCACGCCCCAACCGAAGAGGGCGAGGGCCATGAGCGGCCGCCACCACCGACCCGTGCCCGACGCGAAAGGTGCTCGGCCAGTCCAGGCGAACGCGACGGCGGCCGCGAGGGCACCGACGAGGCCCGTGAAATCCGCTACGGCCCACCTAACGGGTTCCGCGAGCGCGCCTGACATGACCAGCGCGGTGGGCACGGCCACCACTGACATGACGAGCCAAGCCGTGCGGGGCCACCTCCACGACATCGGTTCGTTCTCCTGCCTGCCCCGTCCGCGGCGGACCGCGGGTTCACATCCGGCCTGAGCGAGCATCCGTTCAGGCGGAAGCTCGGTTCACCGGTCGGTTCCATCCTTTTCATCGCATCCGGTGACGGCGAGCTATGCCTCGCGGGCACCCGGGTGCGCAGGTCACAGGGGCGGTCCTACTCCCGCCTTGCCGAAATTGCGGCGTCCGGATCATGCCCATCGCGTTGCGCACATCCACTGTTGCGGAGTTCGGCGGACGCTGCGCTCGAATTGCTCCGCACGTCATCCCGCTGGCCTGAGTCTACCGGGTACCAATGCCTCTGCCACGGCGGGAGAATGGCTCATCTGGCCGCCCGCTGAGGAAAACGAATGCCCTGTGCCCTTCCAGGAAGCATCGATCACCGTCCCGACGAGCACGCGGCATCCTCCGCCCCGGCTGCCGTCGGGTGCCGGGTCCGCGGTTCGGACGCTGTGATGCACGCAGTCCGGCTCGGCCTAGCTCCTGACAAGCGGTCTGCGGGCGCTCACGATCAGGAACGGGGGTCGTGCCGTCGCTGCGTGCCATCGCTGCCGTCGTTCCGGCTCAACCGGATCGCCCTCCGCCCCGTTAGCAGGGTCCAGCAGCGGCTCGCACTGCTCGAGGTCCTCGAACCCGGCCTCGCCCAGCACCGAATCGTAAGTGGCGCGCGACCAGTAGGTGTCGGTGATCGAGCTCCAGCTGCCGTCCTGCCGCCGCATCCGGACCGGGAGCCGATCCCCTTCGGAATAGCTCACGTCTAGTTCGCCCTGTACCAGGTCTCCGAAATCCACTCCCGTGGTGTCGGGATGGCTGTCGAGCAGCACCACGCGCCCCCCGGGCCGTACTACGCGTGCGAGTTCGGCGACCACTGCCCGCAGTGCTGCCATGTCCGGCAAGCACACCGCCAGGAAAGCGGCCCACGCCGCATCGATGGAGTCGGTGGGGAGACCGGTGCGGTCTGCCGGCCTGTGGATGAACCTGGTGTGTCCCGCCGGGTCCGCACCGCGCCGAGCCGCGCGAATCATCACCGACGATCGATCCACGCCGACCACGGCGCTGGCGGTGTGCTGCGCGATCCATGACGTGACCGTCCCGTCCCCGCACCCCAGGTCCAGTAAGGTCGGGCGCTCTCCGTCGAACCGGTCAGGTGCGAGCAACTGCGGCAGGGCGCGATAACCAAGCCGCCACCACAGCGCGGTGTCGAACTCCGCGAAGCGCTCCGCCACCCCATCGGCGTTCCAATCGGTCAAGTAGTCCTCGGTCATGATCGCAACACTAGGAGAGGTCATCCTGCGCGGCCGCTCGAACCATCGGGTTCAGAGAAGATCGTGGCCAGGGAAGCACGCGGGGCCGCTCCGCTCAGGAACGACCCCGCCTGAGGGAGCGGTAGAACGCGATGTGGCGCTCGGCCGCTGTCTGCCACGTGTGCGCGGCGGCCAGCGTTCGCCCGGCCTCCCGGCGATCCAGGTCGTCATCGGCCAGCGCGGCCGCGAGCTCGGCCGCGAAGGACTCCGCCCCGTCGGCGAAACGAGCCGCGGCACCGAAAACCTCCTTCAGCACCGGGAGCTCTCGCACTACCAATGGAGTTCCGGCCGCCAACGCTTCCATCGCGGCCAATCCGAATCCCTCCTTGGTGGACGGGAACGCGAAGGCGCTCGCGGCGGCGACCAAGCCGGGAAGTTCGTGCTCGGCGACGGGTCCCAGCACCACCGGTTCGACGCCGAGCTCCACCGCGCGGTCCTCCCAGCGCCGCCGGTAGTCGCGGTAGTCGAAGAGGGTTTCGCCGCCTGCGATGACCAGTGCGACATCGGGTTGCCGCTCGCGCAGCAGCACGTATGCCTCCAACAGATCCAGCGATCCCTTGCGCGGCTCGATTCCGCCGACGGTGAGCACGTAGCGGCCCAGCCTGTCGGTCCAGTACCGCCGGTCCTGTTCGGTGGTATCGGCGAACCGCTCGTAGGCGACCCCGTTCGGGATCACCTCGGCTTCAACGCCCCATCCCGCACTCAGCTCGTCGGCGACCGAGTGCGAGACGCAGACGTGCGAGTGCGGGGTGATGATGGCGCGCTCGTGGCAGGCTGCCAGCTCCGGTGTGCTGAAGTGGTCGATGTGGTGCACCGTGCGCACGCAGTCGCCGACCGCGTTGGCGCTGATGCAGTCCTGGGCGTGCACCACGTCGTACTCGTCCGGGGTGAACGCCGCACCGAGCGCCTCGATCGAGCGCAACACCCGCTCGCCCACCGTTTCGCCGCCCGGCCGGTCGGGAAACGGAACGATCCGCACCTCGACGGCGTCGTGGACCGGCCGGAAGAATCCGGTGTCACCGCCGCGTCCCAGAGTCCAGACCGCCACATCCTCGCCTGCTGCCGCCAGCGCTTCGGCCAGTGCCAGCGTGTGCACCACACCGCCACGCGGTTTGGTCGAGTAGCTCACCAACGCGATCTTCATCTGCCACCCCCGCGGTAGGACGACGGCCGCAGCTCGCCCAAGTGGTGCAGCACTCGCCGGGCACGTTCGATTTCAGCCGCCACATCGACCTCGGCGATGGCGAGCCCTGCTTTGGACCAGGTGCGGGCCAGGACGTCCCCGCCGGGTCCGACGACCTTCGCCTGGCCCAAGAACCGCATAGCACCCGTGGTCCCCGTCTGGTTGGACGAAGCGAGCACGACCTGGTTCTCCGCCGCGCGCGTCTGGTCGTAGAGGTCGAAGAGCTTGGCCTGCCGGTCCTGGGCCATTCGCGGTGCGCGATTGGTGATGCTGGTCGGCCAAGCCGATAGACAGGCCAGCACCTCCGCACCATCCAGCGCCAACGACCGCGCGGCTTCGGGGAAGGTCTTGTCGTAGTCGATGAGCATGCCCACCCTGCCGATCGGGGTGTCACATGCCGCGAAGGACTCGCCCGGCGAGTAGACCTGCGTCTCACCAGCGGGCAGGTGCACCTTGCGGTGCCTGCCGAGCACACCGTCCCCGTTGACGCACACCGCGGCGTTGTAGCGCACGTCGCCGCCGTCCTCGCAGTAGCCGACGCAGACGACCATGTCGGCAGCCAGCGAGGCGACTCGCCGGATCATCGGCGAGTCGGGAGCGAGCGCGGGCGGCAGCGCGTCCGCGCCGGGGTGACGCAGCTCCGCGAGGTAGCCGCCGAGGGCGGCGTCGGGCAGGACCAGCAACCCGGCACCGGCCAGACGAGCATCGTCGATCAGCTTGGCGATGCGAGCCAGGTCGAATTCGAGGTCACGTCCGAAATGCGCTGCCGCAGCGCCGATGCGGACCAGGCTCATGACAGGCCCGCGCCAGCCAGGTAGGCATCGGGCCGCCGGTCGCGGAGGTGTCCCATGTGCCTGCGCGCCGCTTCGAGCGCGCGGTCGACGTCGACGTCAGCGACCGCGACCCCTCCTTCGACTCCGGTGTCGGCGAGCACCTCGCCTCCAGGATCGACGACCTTGGCGCTGCCGACGAAGCGCAGCGAACCGAAGGTTCCCGCCTGGTTCGCCGAAAGCCACAGCACCTGGTTCTCCAAAGCCCTGGCCCGGTCGAACAGGTCGAAGCGGCGCTTCCACCGGTCCTGCGCGAGATCCGCCGCGGCGTTGGTGCGCGACCCCGGCCAAGCGGACACGCAGACCCCGATCTCCGCACCGTCGAGAGCCAACGCGCGAGCCGCTTCGGGGAACGCCTTGTCGTAGCAGATCAGCATGCCCAGCCGTCCGGCGGGCGTGTCGAAGGCGTGGAAGGAGTCGCCGGAGTCGTAGCTGGCGTTCTCGCTCAGCGGCTGATGCACCTTGCGGTGGTTGCCGAGCACGCCGTCGCCGCTGACGCAGACCGCGCTGTTGAACTTCCGGTCCCCGGCCCGCTCGCAGTATCCGGCTACGACGGTCATGTTCCCGGCGAGAGCGGCCAGCCGCCGCACTTCGGGCCCGTCCAGCTCCAGCGCGGGAGGTCCCGGGTCGTCGGCGGCGGAGCCGTCGAGACCGAGCAGGTAACCGCCGAGACATGCCTCCGGCAGGGCCAGCAGCTGGACACCCGCGGACCGAGCCCGCTCGACGAGCTTCTCGACGATCAGGAAGTCCTGTTCCAGGTCGCGGCCGAATTCGGCGGCGACGGCGGCAAGGCGCAACGTGCTCATGCATCCCCCATTCCAGTCACCGTCGTGGTGATCGCTGCTGTGATCTCGCCGTCGGGCCACCGCAACCCGACGCCCCCGCCCCGCACCAGTTCTCCGCACGTGGCACCGGTGGCGGGTCCCGCCGGCAGCGGGTCGCTCCCCGCGTCATCGGTGGTGAGGACTGCGAAGCCGGGGAAGCACGTCAGCCAGTCGCCCAACGTCGCTCCGGCGGGGCGCGGCACGCGGGCGACGTCGAGTACCGCCGCACACCCGCTGGCTTCAGCGAGCATGCCCAGGGTGCCCACGACCCCGGCCATCGAGACGTCCTTGGCCGCCGCCGGTCTCGCGGCGGCCACCGCGCCGAGCATGGCGCGCAGTTCTGGCGTGCGCCGGTGACTGGTGGAATCCCACTGCCGACCTCGGTAGCCGTGGCGCCAGCCACCGCCGAGGTCCGCGGTCAGCCGGACCTCGTGTCCCGCGCGGCCACCGCCGCCCGGGACGGGATGGGCGGTGCGCCCGAGCGCGGTGACGGACAACGAGCCGGGCACGCCGAGCTGCGTGTGCCCGCCGAGCAGCGGAATCCCGCCGTAGGCGTCCGCAGCACGCCGCAGCCCGGCGACCAGGCGTCCGGCGTGCGCGGTGTTCCTGGCACCGATCGCGTCGAGCAGCCCGACCGGTTCCGCTCCCATCGCGGCGAGGTCGTTGACGTTGGCCAGTACCGCGCACCAACCGGCCCACTCCGGGTCGCGCTCGACCATCGCCGGGACGATCGCGTCACACGCCGCCACCAGGTCACTGCCCGGGACCGGGGCTCCGTCGTCACCCACGAATCCGGCGCCGCCGAATGCACCAGGAGGTCCGGTGGCCGCGTCCAGCAGCGGCCCCAGCGGAGCTTTGGTCGCCTCCACGAGATCGTGCACGCGACGCACGGGCCAGCGCATCAACGTGTGCGGCACACCGGCCACGTCGACCTCGCGAACCCGGTCCCAGCCCAGTCGTGCGAACAGGGGCTCGTTGCACACTTGCACCGTCGCGTCGAACCGCAGCGCACCGGCGGCCTCGGCGTGCGCGCAGGCGGCGCGCACCAGCGCCGGACCCACTCCGCGCGTTCCGCGCACCGCACCATCGACGACCAGTCTTCCGCCGTACCACCAACCGATATCAGGGCCGTCGGTCGCCGGACCGAGCCGGACTCCCCCGAGCACTCCACCATCGCCGGAGCGGGCCACCAGGACGACCGTCCGCGAATCATCGTCCCGATCATCCCGGTCGGTTCCGGCGAAGAGGCCCTGTTCCCGCACGAACACCTGGTGCCGCAGGCGTCGGTACGCGGCGAGGGCCCCGGCGTCGGCCGCTTCGATTCGAAACGGTGGCTGCCCGGACAGGGTCGCGCGGTCACCGAGCAGCGACAGGACGTCCGGCATCGGCGGGCCTCCGGGCGGAAGCAGCTCTTCGTAGGCGATCACACTCATCCTCCCGCCGTCCTCAGCACCGAGCAGGCACCGCAGGCCGCGCACCCCGCGCCCTGATCCGCACCCGACATTCCGGCCCGCCTGAGCAGCCCGGCCACCGCGTCCGTCACGTAGGCCAGCAACTCGGCGCTGGGCGCCTCAACGCCGTCACGGGCGGCCAGTGTGCCCGCCATCGGCCGCAAGGGGACGACGAACGGGTACACGCCCCGCTCGATGAGCCCGGCGGCGCCGTCGATCAGCTCGTCGGGGTCCTCCCCGAGGCCGACCAGCAGATAGGTGGACACCCGGTTGTGGCCGAAGACGAGCACGGCCTCGTCCCACGCCGCTTCGTACTCGCTCAGCGGAACCTGCGACTTCCCGGGCATCCACCGGCGCCGCACCCGCTCGTCGAGGGCTTCGACGTGAATGCCGATCGCCGTGGCCCCGGCGTCCTTGAGCTCACCGATCCAGCGGAGTTCACCGGGTGGTTCGCACTGCACCTGAATCGGTAGACCGGGCACCGCCGCGAGCACCGCGCGGACAGAGCGCACCAGGTTTCGCGCACCGCGGTCCGGCCCCGTGGTGGTGCCGGTGGTCATCACCATCTGCCGCACCCCGTCGAGCCGAACGGCCGCCTCGGCCACCTCGGCCAGCTGCGCGGGAGTCTTCGCCGCCACGGTGGCGCCACCGCGCAACGATTCCTCGATGGTGCAGAAGCGGCAGCGGTCGGATTCGGCGTAGCGGATGCAGGTTTGCACCACGGTGGTGGCGAGCACGTCAGCGCCGTGCAGCCGGGCGATCCGCTCGTAGCTCACGCCTTCGGCGGTGCTCAGGTCGTAGAAATTGGGCCTGCGCACCGGAGCGAGTTCGACTCCGACGTCCTCCTCCCCCAGCCAGACCCGACCGTCGCGCACCGAGTACGGGCTGGCGGGGTTGGTGGGCAACGCGGCACCGGCGCCGTCGACGAGGACGTGGCCGTCGTCGCTGGGCCCTGCGCCGGCGGGACGCGCGACCTCGGCGTCCAGCCGGACCCCGTGCAACGCCAGCTCCGCACGGGTCATGATCCGCACGTCCACCGGCGTGCTGGTTCGCCCCTGTTCGGTATCGACGCTCACGACACACCTCCATGAAAAACCCGCGATCCCCCGCACGCGGCGCCCCGGGCCCCCCCCCCCGGGGGGGGGGGGTTTTTTTCCCCCCCCCGGGCCCCCCCGGGGGGGCCCCCCTGCCAGCTGAATGCAAGCCCCGGCCAGGCCGGGGGTCGCCGGGCGTGCGGCTGGCGCCGGTCCCGGCGCCCCCCGGCGTCCGGGGCGCGAGATGGAAGGCAGGCGGCCAGGAACCACGCAGGGGCCGCGTGATGCTAGGAGCAGAGATCTCTGCGAGGTGGTCGGCTGGGTGATCTCACAAGCGGTTGTGGTCGCTCTATCAGGGTGGTCGGCTTGCCACTTCCTACGGGCGGCCTCGACTCGCCTGGCGTAGCGGGTTGCCTGGCCGTGGTCACCGGGAACGACCCTTTCCGTGCGCTACGGTCTGCGTGATGCCGCACCTTGAAAACGAACAACGGCCGCTCTAAAACCCCAGCTCGCGAAGGGTGCTCTCCACACGCGTGGAGGTGATCCGCCGTTCGAGCTGTTTCCGGCGCGCCGCGCGCTGTGCTCTCCACACGCGTGGAGGTGATCCGTCCGCTGGTACGTCCGGTGGGGTGTTCGAGGAGTGCTCTCCACACGCGTGGAGGTGATCCGGCGGCGGCCCGCTCGATGCGCTCCAGGTCGGCGTGCTCTCCACACGCGTGGAGGTGATCCGCCTCAGCTACGTCTTCAGCGTCATGGCGCTGTGTGCTCTCCACACGCGTGGAGGTGATCCGGTGAGCTGGTCGTCGTTGGTGGCCGACCAGTTGTGCTCTCCACACGCGTGGAGGTGATCCGTACCGGCAACAGACTGTTTCGGCGGCTTCTGGGTGCTCTCCACACGCGTGGAGGTGATCCGGAGATCGGGTATCAGGTCGGGGTCAGCACCGCGTGCTCTCCACACGCGTGGAGGTGATCCGTACTGGACCCGGCTGCGCGCCGGACTCGGTGCGTGCTCTCCACACGCGTGGAGGTGATCCGGATCGAGGAGCTTGGGCGACACGTAGGACTCAGTGCTCTCCACGCGTGTGGAGGTGATCCGGGCGTCGACGGGATCTGCTCGTGGTGGCGGACGTGCTCTCTCCACGCGTGTGGAGGTGATCCGGGGCTGTTCGGGCGCCGAAACGACCGGCGCAAGTGCTCTCCACGCGTGTGGAGGTGATCCGCGGCCGTCACCGCGACCGCTGCGGGCCTGCGTGTGCTCTCCACACGCGTGGAGGTGGTCCGCCAGTGGCCGCGCGAGTTCCTCCCGGAGCCACGTGCTCTCCACACGCGTGGAGGTGGTCCGTCCCGTCACGCGGGGCGGATCGGCCGGTGGATGTGCTCTCCACACGCGTGGAGGTGGTCCGATTTCCCCGGTCAACCGCAGGTGCTCGCCGGGGTGCTCTCCACACGCGTGGAGGTGGCCCGTCACGGCACCGGGTTCTTGTACAGGTCCAGTGCTCTCCACAAGCGTGGAGATAGCCCGGATGCATTTGCCAACGAAGTGCCAACTATCGACGTTCGACGACGTCAGATGACGGCAGGTGACCCCAGCTCGGATCACGGCGTTCACGCAGGTGACCGGGGTTGTCGCCAAGCGACGGAAGATGTCGAGCGACACGGACACCAGAACAGAAGGTTAGGGGTTCGAATCCCTTCGGGCGCACGTCTGGTCGAGACAGCTGGAAACCCCCTACTTAGTCGCAGGGGGTTTCTTGCTGTCCGGGGTCGGGTGATGGCGATCGGGCCTCCCCGCCGACCTGATCGCTCTGCCACCGACCGCACCGTCGAGCACGTCGGCACCGACTCCCGTCCCGGCTACGGCCGCGGGAGCAGCACCGCCACCTCGGCCATCCCGTCCAGGAGCGCCGGCGGGAGGTTCCCGCTCATCGGTGCCGCCTCCGCTCGCACGAACAGGGTGCCCTTCGCGGTGGACTCGTAGTGCTCGCCGGTGAAGGACACGCCCCGCGCGGCGAGGACGCTGCTGCCCAGCGCCCTGATGTCCCCGGTCCCGTCCCGGCGGTCCAGCCGGTTCAGCGCGCGCGCATCCCGTGTGCTGCCGGTCCGCACCCAGGCGATCGACACGACCGCGGTGCCGCCCTGTTCGTCGGCGAGCGGAATCACGGTCCTCGTCAGGGAGCGGCACGGGTGCCCGACGAAGAACTCCTGCACCTGTCCGAAGGAATGCACGATGCAGTCCAGCTGATGATCCGGGGATCGTTGCTCGCGGACCCGCAGCCGCATCCGTTGCCAGGCCTTGTCGGACTGCCCGTTGCGCGCCGCCTGCTTCGCGTTGCTGACGCGGACCGCGACCTGCTCACCCGCCACGGAGCTCACCCCGCCGGTAGCCCCACCGCCACCGGCGACGGCGGTGACCGCGAGTGCGGTCGCACCGGCGGCGGCGACGAATCCGCCGCGGCCCTTCTTGCCGTTGATCGGCCGAACCCGGCCTTGTCGATCCGTGTAGAAGCCCTCCGGCAACGCCCGCCCCTTGTCCCTCGATGCACGAAGGGGCCGATCTTCGTCAACCGGAGCCCCCACTACTCCGTTTACCGCTGGGATCACCTGAAAGGACCATCGGCACGCTGCGGGAAGCGGACCGGTACCGCAGGTATTTCGTCGGCCGAATCCGACGATCGACGGACAGGAACTTTTCGGATGCGCTTCCGGGCGAGCGGGAAACCGCCGTTCGCAACGGTTTCCCTGCTTTTCGGAAAGGCTCCGAAGAGGCCGTCCCGGCCGATCGGCTGGTTTTCCGCGTTTCGAACCGGCCTCTCGGCCGAGGTGGCCGATCGCGCGCCGCGCCAGGCTTGGTGATCGGAATTCCGACACCGCCGCGACGGTGCTCGGGCCGGATGAAATGCGAGGAGCCGTAATGCGGATCAATGCCAAGAACGTCGTGGTCTCCGGCCTCGTGGCCGGTGCGGTGCTGGTGGTCGGCGGGGGTATCGCCGCGGCCGTGAACCTGGAACAGGTCCCCTCCCAGGTCCAGAACTCGCACCACGCCGAACCGGGACACGAGGGCGAGGGCAAGTACACCGCCGGGGACTACCGGCTGCACGTCCGCGAGCTCACCGACGACGGTGAAGGCTTCGGCACCACCGTCGAGCCCGGCACCACGTACTACTCGAAGACCCTGCACGGCAGCGAATCGTGGCAGCCGACCGTCCTGAAGTTCTCCGTCGGTGACGAGGCGGACGGGCCGATCGTGTTCAGCTACCCGATCCCCGAGGACGGCGAGGGCGTCGACTGCGTCGCCTCCGGCACCGAGGCCGAGCCGACGGTGGAGTGCACGACCACGCCCGCCGGCTGATCGGCCGCCCCGCGCGCAGGCCGGGCCGGTGCCGTGGTCCGCGCCGATCCACGGCTTCGGCACCAGTGCGCCGACGGTCCGGCCGAGCCGAAGGAAACCCCCTCCCCACAGGGGGTTTCCTGCTGTCCGGGGCCGTTGCGGAAGGGTCCTGCCGTGCGCGAAGCTGGTCGGCGATCCGCTCAGGAGGACGCCGTGCACCTGGACCTCGTGACGATCGTCGTCGACGACTACGACCCGGCGATCGAGTTCTTCACCGGCACCTTGGGATTCGGGCTCGTCGAGGACTCGCCCGCGACCACCGGCGACGGCCGGGCGAAGCGGTGGGTCGTCGTGCGGCCGCCCGGTGCCGCGACCGGAATCCTGCTGGCCCGTGCGGACGGCGAACGGCAGTCCGCCGCGGTCGGCGAGCAGACCGCAGGGCGGGTCGGGTTCTTCCTGCGCGTGGACGACTTCGACGCCGCCCTCGCGCGGCTGCGGGCGGCAGGGGTCGAATTCGTGCGGCCCCCGCGCAGCGAACCCTACGGCCGCGTGGCGGTCTTCCTGGACATCGCGGGAAACCGCTGGGACCTGCTGGGGCCGGTCGCGGTCGACTGATCGGCTGCGGAGTCGATCTCGCCCGGCCGAGTCCGCCGAGGATCGGGCGCACGGGTGGCAAGGTGGGCCGCTCGCCGGGCCGCCCGGCGGGGAAGGGGCGAACGATGGCTGAGAGCTTCGGGCAGGCGCTGCGGCGCCTCCGCCGCGCCGCGGGGCTGACGCAGCTGCAACTGGCGCAGCAGGTCCACCTGGGGCAGAGCGACATCTCGCGGTACGAGAGCGACCGGCAGCACCCGGACGACCAGGTGGTCCACGCCTTGGAACAGCTCCTCGCCGCAGGCGGTCGGTTGGCGCGCACCACCGGCGGCGGCGACGACGGGAACGCGCAGGCGCTCGAACTGGTTCGGCGAGCCGGAGCTTCCGACCTCGGCGGGGACGTCCTCGACCTGCTGGAAGCCGCGTTCGACACCGCCGCCACCGACTACTGCGCCGAGGATCCGGCCGTGCTGCTGCCGCAGGTCGCCGAGCACCTGGACCACGTGCAGGGGCTCCTCGACGCGTCGCGGAAGACGCTCGCCGAACATCGGCGGTTGGTGGGCCTCGGCGGTTGGCTGGCGCTGCTGCGGGCCACGTTGCACATCGACCTCAACGAGCACGCGCGCGCCTCCGCGTGGCTGCGCAGCTCCGCGGCCCTCGCCCGGCACGCCGGGGACGACGAGGCGCTGGCCTGGTGCTTCGAAACCGATGCGTGGCGTGTGCTCAACACCGGCGACTTCCGCACGGCGCTGCGGCTGGCCACCGCGGCGCTGGAGCACGCCCCGGCCGGCGGGTCGGCGGAGATCCAGGCGACCGTGCAGCTCGCCCGCGTCCAAGCCCGCCTCGGCGCCGCGGACGCGACCTACCGGCACCTGGAATCCGCGCACGTCCTCTCCGCTCGCAAAGGAGTCCCGGTGCAGGCGGAACACCACTACCGGTTCGATCCCGCGAAGACCGACTCGTTCACCGCCACCACCTTGGCGTGGCTCGGCGACGACGAGGCCGAGCGCAGCACCCGCCGCGCCGTCGAGATGTTCGCGCCGACCGGAACCGGCCCCAACCCGCGAGCTCGCCGGTACGCGGCCGCGCAGATGGACCTGGCGCTGATCAGCGCGAAGAAGTCGCGACTGGACGAGGCCGCCGCGGCGGCCCGCGCCGCGATCGACACCGGGCAGGTCGCGCCGTCGAACTGGTGGCGCATCGCCGAAGTCGTCAGCACCGTGACCGCCGCCCGGTCCCCGGCCGCTCCAGAACTCCAAGCGTCCTACCAGGACATGCTCCACCGCTGATCGCGTGCCATGCGCATGAGCGGACGCGCATGCGCAGGCCACGCATCAACATCAACCTGCGGCGATCGGGCGCCGACGGTCGGGGTATGTCGCGAATGCCGCCGCACCTCGTCCGCCGGTTCCGCTCCGCGCTCGGAACCCGGGTGCTCGGTGCGCGCCGCGACCACCCCACCCGAGGACGACCGCGGATCCCCGGCCGCGGCCCGGGTGGGGTTCCGGGGGGGGCGGGGGGCGCCCCCCCCCCCCCCCCCCCCCCCCCCCCCCCCCCCCCCCCCGGCCGGGGGGGGGGGGGGGCCCGCGGCCACGGGTCGGCGACGAGCACGGCGACCGCCTCGCGCTCCCGGCGCCGCCGGTCCCGGACGTCGTCCGCGTGC
>NZ_JAIUJZ010000217.1:0-903 GCF_020176775.1 Saccharopolyspora sp. 6M | reverse complement strand
GGTGATCAGCGTCGTCGAGGTGGACAGGACCAACCGCTCGGTACGGGCCGCCAGATAACCGAGCATCGTCGTCGGCGAAGACGGCACGAACGGCGGGTTGTGATGCTCACCGGTGGCGAACACGTCCAGACCGACCTCCTCGGCCTTCTCGGCGATGGCGACCATCGCCCTGATCCGCTCGGCCTCCGTCGGCGTGCGCCCGGTCGTCGGGTCGGGGGTCACGTCCCCGACGGTGAACACTCCGAACTGCATCTCGACCACTTCCTTCAAATCTGAACTAATCGGTCGAACGACGGCCCGGCGCGAGGTATTCCGACGAGGTCGAGGGGGTGACGAGCGCCATGCGCGGGCGTCAGCGGCCCGCGGTTCCGCGCAGCCGGTCCTGGGTGCGGGTGAACACGCGCCGGAGCACGTCCAGCTCCTGCTCGTCCAAGTCGTCGGTGAACAGCCGCTGCACCGTCCCCACGTGGTGGGCGTCCGCCGCCCGCAGCGCCTCCAGCCCGGCCGCGGTCAGCACCGCGTGGTGCACGCGCCGGTCATCGGGCGACGGGTGCCGCACCACCCAGCCGCGGCGCTCCAGGACCTTCACCTGGTAGGTCAGCCGGCTCGGCGAGAACACCATCCGCGCGGCCAGCTCGCCCATCCGCTGGCGCTGCTCCGGGCACTCCGACAGGACGAGCAGCACGTGGTAGTCCATCAAGCTCATCCCGGCGGCCGCGCGCAGATCCTCGTCGAGGCGGGTCTCCAGCAGCAGGCTCGTCTCGATGTACGGCCGCCACGCACGTCGCTGCGGCGAGGTCTCCCAAGGCTCCACCCCGCCGATCCTACCGTCGTTTCAACCGTTGAAATTCATGTCGCTGAGGTGGCCCGGCCACCTGCCCGCGCACCGATCGGCGCGCGGGC